>JAGBDD010000198.1 GCA_017937685.1 Thermoguttaceae bacterium
CGCAATGTCCAGAAGCTCGCAAGAAATTATTTCGCTCTTCGACGAATACGTCATCCCGAACTACACCCGTTACCCGGTCGCGCTCGTTCGCGGCGAAGGGCCGTACATTTGGGACGCCGAGGGCGTTCGTTATCTCGACTTTTTCCCGGGTTGGGGTTGCAACCTCTTCGGGCACTGTCCGAAACCGGTCGTCGAAGCGCTGAAAAAACAAGTCGAGCGTCTCCTGCACGTCCCGAACAGCTGGCACCAAGAAGAGCAAGGCGTTTGGGCGAAAATGCTCTCCGAGCGCGGCTTCGGCGGCAAAGCGTTCTTCTGCAACTCCGGCGCCGAAGCGAACGAAGCGGCGATTAAGCTCGTCCGCCTCCACTCGACGCCGAAGGGCAAATACAAGATCATCACCTTCCAAGACTCCTTCCACGGACGCACGATGGCGACCGCGACCGCGACCGCGCAACCGAAATACCAAAAGGGGTTGGAACCGATGCTTCCCGGTTTCGTTTACGTCCCTTACGGCGACTTGGCGGCGGTCGAAGCGGCGATCGACGACGAAACCGCCGCGATTATGATCGAGCCGATTCAAGGCGAAGGCGGCGTCCGCGTTCCTCCGCCGGGCTTCCTCGAAGGTTTGCGCGCTCTTTGCGATAAAAACGATATGCTCCTCGTTTTCGACGAAGTCCAAACGGGGATGGGCCGCACCGGAAAATGGTTCGCGTATCAATATTTCAACGTCGTTCCGGACGTGATCACGTTGGCCAAGGCGCTCTGCAGCGGAGTCGCGGCGGGCGCGATGATGACGACGAAAGAACTGGCGCCGAGCTTGCGTCGCGGGATGCACGCTTCGACGTTCGGCGGGAACTCCGTCGCCGCCGCGGCCGGGATCGCGACGATCGAAATGATCGAAAACGAGGGTCTCCTCGAAAAAGCGACCGTCCTCGAACAACGCGCCAAAGAACGAATGAACAAGTGGGCGACCGAACTCGACTTCATTCAAGAAGTTCGCGGCGTCGGGGCGATGATCGGTCTCGAACTGAAAATCGACGGCGCTTGCTTCGTCGAACGCTGTATGAAAGAAAAACTGCTGATCAACTGCACGCACGGCTCGGTTATCCGACTCCTTCCGGCGGTCAACACGCCGCTCGACGTTTTCGACGAAGGTCTCGATATCCTTGAAGCCGCTTTGAAGAAGGGAGCCTAATTCCGATGAAACCGCGCCACCTCCTTTCGCTCGCCGACGTTACGGTCGACGAACTGAAATCGATTTTGCGAATCGCCGAAGAATTGAAGGCCGACTTCAAGAAGGGCGTTCGTCCGAAGCGCCTCGACGGCAAAGTGTTGGGTCTCATTTTTGAAAAAATGTCGCTCCGCACCCGCGTCAGTTTCGAAGCCGGAATGACGCACCTCGGCGGCGGCTCGATGCTTCTCGAAGAGCAACACATGGGCCTCGGCAAGCGCGAATCGGTTCCGGACGTTTCCCGCGTCCTCAGTTCGATGGTCGACTGCATCGTTTTCCGCGCCAAGAAACATACGACGGTCGAAGAGTTCGCGAAATACTCGACCGTTCCGGTTATCAACGCGCTGACCGACAAGTCGCACCCCTGCCAAGCGTTGGCCGACATGCTGACGATTAAGGAAGAGTTCGGCTCCTTCGACGACGTGAAAATCGCTTGGATCGGCGACTCGAACAACGTCGCGGCCAGCTTGGTCGAAGCGTCGGCGATGTTGGGCGTCAAAATCGTTATTTCGTCGCCGGAAGGGTATCGCTTCAGCGACGCGGAAATCGCCGAGATGACCGCGCAAGCGCAACCCGGGTTCGAACTCGAACAAATCGCCGACCCGATGGAAGCGGTTCGCGGTTGCAACGTCCTTTACACCGACGTTTGGGTCAGTATGGGTCAAGAAAGCGAAGAGGCGAAACGCAAGGCCGACTTCGCCGCGTACCAAGTCAACGGCGCCCTGATGAAGGCGGCCCGTCCGGACGCGATTTTCCTCCACTGCCTCCCGGCGCGCCGCGGTTTGGAAGTTACCGACGAGGTGATGGACTCGCCGCAAAGCCGAATCGTCGAGGAAGCGTCGAACCGTATGCACGCGCAAAAGGGCCTCCTCGTTTGGCTCTTGGAAAACTAAGCGCCGAAACCGTTTCGAGTCGGTTTTACGCCGCTCGGCGACGATTTTGCCCTTAACTTAACCGAACGTCGCGGCGCCGCGTTGAAAGCGACGGCGCGACGTTTTCGTTTTAAAAATCGACATTTTTCCCCGTTTACCCTAATTTTCGTCGGCGGAACGTTCCCCGAACGCCCCCCTATTTTCCCGAGGCGCCCATGTTTATCTCTCTTGACTGGATTTCCGATTTTGTCGATATTTCCGACGTCGAGCCGAAAGTCGTCGCCGACCGTTTGACGATGGCGACCGCCGAAGTCGAAGGTTGGTCGACGCTGACCCGTTACGTCGACGGCGTTTACGTCGGCGAAGTCGTTTCCGCCGAGCCGTTCGAGACTGAAGACGGCAAAAAGCGAACGTTCTGCAAGGTCGACTGCGGAGAGCGCGGCGTCTTCACGACCGTTTGCGGCGCGTCGAACGCTCGCGTCGGTTTGAAGTCGGCGTTCGCTCCGGCCGGAACGACGCTCGGCGAGAAAAAGATCGAGGCGGCCGAGGTTTACGGTCGCCCGAGTCAAGGAATCTTGTGCAGCGCCGCCGAACTCGGAATGAGCGATTGGCACGAAATCGTCTTCGAATGCCCGGCGTCGACGCCGAACGGCGCCCCGTTCTCCGATTTCGTCCCGGCGACCGACGTTTTGATCGAAGTCGACAACAAGAGCCTGACGCACCGCCCCGACCTTTGGGGCCATTACGGTTTCGCTCGCGAATTGGCGGCGATCTTCCACCGCGAACTGAAACCGCTCCCGCGACACGACGTCGACCAATACGCCGACCTCCCGGCCTTCCCGGTCGAAATCGCCGACGAAAACTGCCCCTGCTACTCCGGAATCGTTTTCGGAATCGAAGCGGGCGCGGCGCAAGTCCCGTCGCCGATCAAGATGCAGCGCCGCCTGCACGCGCTCGGTCAACGCACCTACGACCTCCTCGTCGACGTTACGAACTACGTTTCGCTCGAACTCGGTCAACCGACGCACGCCTTCGACGCCGACAAAGTGTCGAACATCCGCGTCGCGCCGATGGGAGCGCCGGGCGTCTTCACGACGCTCGACGGAACGGAACGCAAGATGCAAGCGGACGACATGATGATCTGCGACGGTTCGAAACCGGTCGCGATCGCCGGGATTATGGGCGGTCTCGAAACGGAAATCACCGGCTCGTCGACCCGCGTTATGCTCGAATCGGCGAACTTCCGCGCCGCTCGCATTCGCCGCACCGCCGGTCGCTTGAACCTCCGCACCGACGCGTCGCAACGTTACGAAAAAACGCAACCGCCGGCAAACGTTAAGGTTGGGACGGAGCGCATCTTGAAGCTCGTCGAAGAGTCGGGCGTCGCTTACCGCGTCGAAACCCGCTTCTCGCTCGCGGGCGACCTCCAAGACGAGACGCGTTGGATCGAACTCCCGCCGGGTCGCTTGAACAAACTCGTCGGCGTCGATTTCCCGCAAGAAAAAGCGCTCGAAATCCTCCGCTCCATCGAGTTCCAAGCGGACTACCTCCCGGACGGAACGCTCCGCGTCGGCGTCCCGGCGTTCCGCAGTACGAAGGATATTTCGATCGAAGAGGATATTGTCGAAGAAGTTACGCGCATTTACGGCTTCGACAATATCGCGCCGATTTTGCCGGAAGCGCCGCTGAAACCGCTTTACGTCGAGGAATACATTCGCCTCGAACACCGCGCCCGCCGTTTGCTCGCGCTCGGGTACGGCTTCCTCGAAGTTCACAATTACGGCTGGACGAACGACAACTGGACGTCGGCGCTCGGCTTCGACGCGGGCGAAACGTTGACGCTCCTGAACCCGGTTTCCCCGGCGGAGTCGCACCTTCGCACGACGCTTATGCCGAACCTCCTCGCGCTCGTCGCGAAAAACCGTCCGTTCCGCGATTCGTTCCGTTATTTCGAACTCGGTCGCGTCTATCGCTTGATCGGCGCCGTCGACGACCAACGCAAGCCGAAGGACAGCGCGGAAAAATGCGACGAAGTCCCGCGTTTGAGCGGCGTTAGCTTCGTTCAATCGGGCGTTTCGCTCGACGATCATTACCTCGAAATTAAGGCGGCGATCGAAGATTTGGGCTCGATTTTCCTCCAAAACAACGAAGAGCTGAAATTCGTCGCGACGAAAGAAGACAAAACGCCTTGGCAAACGGTCGATCATTCGGTCGAAATTTACCGCGGCGAAACGAAAATCGGCGCGCTCGGCGTCCTCGACAAGAAAGCGCTCTCCGTCGTCTCGCCGGAAGGCGGGCAAGTCGTTTGGTTCGAACTGGAACTCGACCAATTCGCCGGGAACCTTTACCCGTCGCTTCGTTTCGTCGAACCGCCGAAGTTCCCCGGTTCTTGGCAAGACTTCTCGCTCGTTTGGCCGCTCGAATCCGGGTACGAAGGCCTTTCGGCGAAACTTGACGAGTTCGCGCACCCGCTCTTGTTGAAACGCTCGTTCCTGACAATGTACAAAGGCAAGGGGCTCGAAAAAGGGTTCGCGAGTTACTCGTTCCGCTTCGAAATTGGCGCGTCCGACCACACGCTCAGCGGCGAAGAAATCGACGATTTCCACCAAAAATTCCTCGATTTCCTCAAAGCGAACGAAATTTCGCTCCGTTAATTCGATTTTAAACCGCCAACCGTCGCCAAGCGACGCCGTTTTCTTCCGATCTCGGCGTCGACGGTTCGCGTTCGCGCTCTAATAGACCGTTCGTTCCGACGAGCGGTCTTTTTCTATTTTACGCGGTTTTCCCATTTCCCGCGTTCCGACGTTTCCTTCCGTCTTGCCGATTTCGCCCCGTTCTCCCCGTTCGACGTTTCATCGCCGTCGACGCGTTCGTTCCAATCCTTGCAACCGCTCCAACGCGTCCGCCGACGTCGGGAAAACGCTAACGTCGGGAAAAAAAGCGGTTATTTTACGCGACGTTCCTTGATTTTCGCCGATATTCTCCTTAAAATGAAGATAGCGGAACGGTTTCGATTCGCGTCGCGCTTTGTTTTCTTTTTCCCAAACTTTGCAAATCTCCCGTTTTCCCAACCCGCAATTCCAGCGAGACGGTCGCGAACGCGCCGTCCAAACCCAAACGAGGAAACGTTATGTCGCATTGGAAAAAAATCGTTCTCTCCCCGTATTTTGCGGCGACGACGGGCGCGACGGCGCTCGCGTTGACGTTGGGCGCCGCGAACGCCCAAAACGCGTCGCTTCCGGGCGTCCCCGCTCCGACCGACGCGACGGCGCCCCTTCCGACGCCGGTTCCGGTCGATCCCAATCCGCTCGGAATCGGCGCGCCGAGCGTTCCC
>JAGBDD010000199.1 GCA_017937685.1 Thermoguttaceae bacterium
AACCCCTCGCGTCGTTTTTTCGGAAACGGCGCGAGGTTTTTGGAGCGACGAAATGGGAGTACGCGAATTAAGAGACCTTTACGGCGCGAAAAGCAAATTTCCCGCCGTTATGAAACGCGCGGTTAGCGTGGAAATTCCGGGCGGCGCTCGGATATGCGCTCTTAAAAGCGCGTTGTCCGAAGCGAAAAAAGACCGCCCCGACCTCGAACCGATTTTTGCCGAAATCGCGGCGATTTACGACGAAATGAAAGCGGCGATCGCTCAAAAATATCACTTCAAAGGAAATCAAAACGATGAAACAAACGAATCCGATCATTGAAGACGCGATGGCCAACGCTTTGGCGGCTCGCTTCCCCAACGCCGACGCCGAGCTTGCCGCGCGACGCGACGAAGCGGTCGCCGCCCTCCGCGCCAAGGCGGACGTTCGCCGAAATCGAGGCGGACGCAAGCCGAAACCGGAAAGCGAACGCCGAACGATTCGTTTTCAGCTTTGCTTCAACGTCGCCGAATACGCGAGAGTCTCGAAATACGTCGGTTCTCGCGAAACCGGCGAAGCGTTGCGCGAACTGATTTTGTCCGCGCTTCCGCCGGAAGAAACCGCCGAATAGCGCGACAAGCCGCGTCGATTGGCGCGGCGTTTTTACGTCGTCGCCCGACGCGCTCGTACTTCCGCGGCGATTGCGTCGTCCAGAAACGGTTCGCCGTTTGCGTCGCCGATCGTCATATCGGAGCGCTCGACGGCGACGCTCAACCGCGCTTCCAAGTTGCGGCGTCCCGCGTCGAAAAGCGCTTCAATCCACGGCGCCGTCCAACCGTCGAGCGTCGCTTTTACCTCTTCGACCGTCGGCGTGAACGCGTAATCCGACGGGTCGAGCGAGTCGCCGTTGCGGTACGTTCCCGCGCCGGTCGAATCGAAAATTATTTGCGCTCGCGCCGTTCCGACGATTCGCGCGTCGGCGTATCGAACGCCGTCGGCGAAAATCTCTTGCGACGTAATCAAAGGCGTTTCTTCAACTTGCAAAAGGGCGTTAGTAACGCTAACACGATTGAACTCAACTGTTTTCGAGCCGAATTTCACGCTCATCGTTTCGGGCGGCGTTCGATAAACCGACGAACCGGCCTCAAACGGCGGCAAGGCGTCGGAGTCGAGTTCAAAATCGGTCGTTGCCGTCGGCGTCGACGTTTCAACGGTCGCCAAGCCTAACGGAAACGCCGAATCGTCGGAACTACCGACGCGAAAAATGTTTGCGCCAAGCGGGATTTCGAAACGCCGCGTCGCCGTCGTCGAATGTCGCAAATAAAATTTCAGATTTTGCGTCCGCATTGTAAGCGCCGACGTTGTTTCGACGTCGCCCCAAGCCGCCCCCTCGACGTCGCCGCCAACGACGTTTTCGAACGTCGCTCGGTAAGTTCGCCGACGTCGCTCCGGTTCCGCGCCGCGTTTCCACACGCCGTTTTCCGCCGTAAATCCTCGCCGAAAAACAACTAACGAATCCGCCGCGTCGAGGCAATGCGACCAAACGCCGTCGCGGAGAAAAGCGTCGGCGCGCCGATGCGGAATCTCCCCTCGCAGATATTGCGACTTAAAGTAACCTTCCGGCCATTCCTCGACGATTTCGCCCGGCGCAAGGAGCCCCTCTTCCGGCGCGGTCGGTCGCGGCGCCGGGACGCCGACGCCGTATAGCGCCTGATTCCCGGCCATATCGATTTCGCGCAGTAACTCGACGTCGGCGTCGGACGTCGTAAACGTCCCGCAAAACGTCGTTTCCGGCTGGAGCCGCCAATCGCAACAACGTTGCCCGAGCCCGAACATCGTAATCGGTTTGCGACGCGGTTTCGCTTCGCTCATTGCGGACACTCCGCGTTAAGAAGGTAAATCGCGCCGTCAACCGTTTTAACGACAAGTATTTGCGTTCCCGCCGCAAGTAAATCGTTTTCCCGCGACAACGGAGAAAGCGCGACGCCGGAAACGGTCGCGCCCGCAGTTCGGTCGTAATAAGTAATTGAAATTTCGGCGTTTCGAGCGCCGTTTTGCGTCCAAGACGCGGCGACGGTCGCTAAAAAAATTTCCGGAACCTTAATTTCCTCTTCCGGCTTTTGCAGCGTTTCCACAAGCGTCGGCTTTCGAACGATTTGCGTCGACCGATACTTCTTCGCCGTTCCCGCCTTGACGATTTCGCGGGCCGCGTCTTCCGTCAATACGAACGAGCGCATTTTTCCTCCCTTTCCTTCCGCCCAAACTATTCTTCTTCGTCGACGATTTCCCATTCCGCCGCGCCGATTTTCGGCAAACGTAAACCCGAAAAACTCGCCGGTTGGAACGGACTTCCGATGCGATGCGTCATTACTTGACGTCCCGTCGCGTCGAGCGGAGAAACGCCGGTTCCGTCGAGCGACAAGGCGACGTTTTCCGACAACGCTTCGCCGTCGGTTGCGCCCGAACCTAAGTACTGATAATAGGTTCCAAAACGCGGCGCCAAGGTCGCGGGATCGGTCCAACGCCAAATTCGATAAAGCGCGCCGCCGACGTTGACGTGCGTCCCGACGTTCAAAAACCGTTGATCGAACGTTCGCGGGTCGGCTAAAAATTCCGCGTCGACTCGCCAATATTTCCAAACGATCTTCGTAACCGTCCCGTTTACGTCGGTTACTTCGTCGTCGGTCGTGCAAAACGTTCGGTCGAGCTTTTCGATTTTCAGTTCGCGCGGTCCGAACGTCATTCCGCAAACCGTTATCGTCGAAGCGTTTACTTTCCCGACCGCCCGCCAAAAACGCGACGCTTCGACCTCCGCCGGCAAGTTGTACGAGAACGAAAAGGAAAAGAGCGAACGCGTCGCCGAGCCCTCCAACATCACTCCGGCGGCGTCGACGAAATCCCTTGCGACGCCGTCGTTTACGCCGTTCGGAAAAATCGGGTCGCCGACGCCCGGGTAAAATTGCGCGGTCGATTCCTCGACAAGCGACGCGCCGTCGCGATAATTATACGGCGACAATTCCCAAGGCGGCGTCGGCCCTTTCGCTCGCGTAAGCGTCGACAGCGTCATCGTTTCCGCAATTTGCAAACCGCCGTCGCGCAACGGCGGGCGCCGGTCGACCGAAATCGAATCAATCGAATAATAATAGGAGTAAATTCCGCGTCGAAAAACGACCGTTCCGCCCTGCTTTTTGCGCGTCGCAAGGAACGCGTCGACGTCGTCCGCCGAGTCGAGCCGATAAATCGTTTCGACCGTTTTTTTTCGTTTTTTTTCGACCGAACCGCTTTTGAACGTCGGCCCGTGAAGCAGTTTGCAACTCATTTTACCAACCCATTTTAAGCTCGAAACCGCTCGACTGCGCCGTTAAAAATTCCGCCATTTTCGTCCGCAACTCCTCGACGTATTTCTCGATGTTCTCGACCGTCTTTTCGCGATTTTTTTGCCCGGAATCCCAAACCCGCGACGCGACCCGAAACGCCTCCGACGACCCCGCCGCGACCGCCTTTTGCCCTTCAACCGGCCCGCGCGCCTCCTTTTCGACCTTCGATTGTTCTAAAAGTCGTTCCCGCAACGGTTTCGTTTGCTCCTCCGCCAACGTTTGCGCCGCCGCGTAACGCTCGTTTTCGTTCGCGATTCGGTTCTGCAAATCGTTCGTTCGCTCTTCGTCGAACTCGCTTTTGAGCCGGTCGCGATCTTCGCGCAAACGTTCTCGTTCCTTGCGTTGCGTTTCGTTCAGCATCCCGGCGTCGTCGAGGTTGTCGAGCGCCGTTATTTTAGCGTCGAGCGCGTTGATTTGTCCGAGCTGGTCGCGCATTTTCGCCTGCGACTCCGCCGACTCGACCGCTCCTTTTTCGCCGAGAATCGACAGTTTTTCCGCGTTCGAAGCGCCGCGTAAACGCCGGTCGTACCAATCGTTGCGCGACGTTTCGGCGAGCCCTTCGTCGATCTTCGCCCGCTCCCGTTCGCGTTCGTCGTCGGCTCGTTTTCGCTCCGTTTTTTCGTCGGCGCGTTCCGTTCGAAAATCCTTCAACGCGTCTTGCGACGTCGCCAAGGCGCCGCGCGCGGCTTCGAGCCCGTTCGCCTTCGTTTGCGCTTCGTCTCGTTCTCGCGTCGTCGTTTCGAGCGCCTTCGCCTCCGCTTCTCGGTCGGCGATAATTTTCTCGTAAAGCCGCGTCGCGCCGCCGTTTGCAAACGTCGCGTCCGAATAGTCGTACCCGGCGCCTTGCAACTTTAGCTTCGCCGCTTCAAAAGCTAAAAGCCCGTCTTGCGATGTATCGTCGCCGCTCTCCGCCAACGTTTTCAGCTTCGCGATCGCGTCGGCGGCGTCTTTGCTCTCAAACCGCGCCTTATCGGTCTTTAGTTTCTCGTTCAGCTCTTGCGCCTTCGTCACGGCGTCTTCCGCCTCCTTGACCGCTCGCGCGTTCGCGTCGACGTTCGCTTGCAACGCGGTTTCTTTCGCCGCCGCCGTCGGAGCAAGTTCGACGCGACGCGACAAGTCAAACGTTTCCAACGACTTGGCGTTATCGGCGCGAGTCTTCGCGAACTCGCGCCGATCGTCTTCGAAAGCTCGCGTCGACTCCGCGATCGTCGCTTGCAACTCGTCGAGCGCGACGCCCTGCTCTTGCCAACTCGCGTTCAAGTCGGCGAGTTCGGTCACAAGCGTTCCCGCTCGTTCCGACGCCGCGTCGCGCTCCTTCGTCCAAGCCTCCTTTTTCCCAAGCGCGTCCTTTCGTTTGGCGTCGATTTCCGCCTTGCGCGCTTGCTTTTCCTCGTCCGTTAAGTTCTTGTCGAAAGCGACTTTATTCTCTTCGACGCTCAATTGCCCGAGGTATTTTTCGGCGCTCGTAACAAACGAACCGAACTTTTGAACGTCTTCTTGCGCTTTCCCGAGTTCCCCCTCTTTCTTCTTAATATCCGTTTCGGTTTGCTCGAGCTTAGCCCGCGCTTGCCCTTCCTTAACGACGTCGTCTTCGCGCTCCGCCGCTCGACCTATCTTCGCGTCGTTCTTCGACTTGCGCGCCGTCGCTTGCGCGTTCAACGTCTTCGCTTCCGCCGCTCGTTGCGCTTCTTCCGCCGCCAAAAGCCGCGCCCGCGCATCGTTCGCCGCTTCAATTTGCTTATTGAGGCGATAAGCCCGCGTCGCCTCCGTCTCGAACCCGGCCAAGCGCTTGAACGTTTGCCCGACGCCGAGAATCGCCCCGCTAAACCAAGAGCCGACGCCGAGAATCGCGCCTTTCCCCCAATCGACCGCGCCTTTGAAACCGGCGACAAGCGCTTCGATCGCCTTGCCGCCAAACTCTTTCAACATCGGAAGTCCTTCGTGCAAAAAGACTTCCAAATTCTCCGGCGCTTTCCGGAAAAATTCGAGCGCGCCCGCGACGACGCCGACGACCGCCCCGATCGGCCCGCCGAACGCCGCAAAACGTCCCAAAATCCCGGCGAACTTGCCGACGATCGGAACGGCCCCCAAGACTCGCGTAACGACGCCGCCGAGCGCCGCGCCGAACTTTTGAAGCGGCCCAAGGAACTTTTTCACCGGCGCAAACGCCGTCGTTAAAGCCTTTCCAACTTTTCCAAGCGCCGAGCCGCCGATCTTTCCGAGCGCGCCGCCCTTGCGATTCCCCGCGATCTTCTTTCCGATGCGCCCGTAAGAAAAATCGTCGACGCCGATCCAGCTCGGGCCCTTGCCGGAACGCATATCGCGCCAAGCCGAATGCGATTCGCGGCGTTCCGAACGCGCTTTTTCGCGACGCGCTTCGAAGGTCGAACGGATTTTCCCCGCCTTGGCGTTCGTCGGCGCCTCGTCGAACGTTTCGTTCAAAAAGCGTTGAAACGCCGTCGGTTGCGGCCCGCTCGGATTCAGTTTGCGCTCGCGACCGACGCGCCAATCTTCGACGATCGCGGCCAAGTCGTCGGCTTCGAACTTTTCGCGCTTCTCCCGTTCGCCGCGTCGCCATTCGATTTTCGCCGCGCGTTTTTCCTCGCGTCGACTCTTGATTTTCGCGCCCCGCTCCTTGCGCTCGCGCTTTTTCTCGTCGTTCGCGTCGCGCTCCTCGCGCTTTCGCCGGTCGTCTTCCGTTTCGTAAACGTCGACGTCGGAACGCTTTCGCTTCGTCTTTTTCTTCGGTTGCTCGGACGTCCAATTTTCCGCGACGCCGTAAATTCCGCCGGACGGCGCGTCGCCCGCCAAGTCGTAAACCTCGACGCGTTCGAACTTTCCGCTTGACGCTCCGCCGAAAGAACTTTTCTTTTTCGACGGAGCCCAATCTTCCGCGACGTCGTAAACGTCGACCGCGCCGAAAGTTCCGGAAGCCGTCGCGCCGCCTTTCTTCGAGCCGCCGCGTTTGCCCGACGCCGCCCCTCCTTTGGCG
>JAGBDD010000200.1 GCA_017937685.1 Thermoguttaceae bacterium
GCCTCCGCCGGGGCCGCCGAAACCGCCGCCCCGAAGCCGCCCATCGGCGGTTGCGCGAGAACCGGAACGCCCGCGAACGCCGACGGCATGTCGACGACGATCGGACGGTTCGTTTTGTTCGTAACGCTCAGGCTGCTTTCGAGCGAGTTTTTCGGGACGAGCTTCACTTCGACGAGGCCTTCTTCCATCGCTTGGAAGAGTTCGACCGCTTGCGATTCGTCGACGGGTTCCGCCGCCTTAACTTGAACGACGGCCAACGGAAGAACCGCCGCCAACGACAACACTAAATGGAACATTCCCAATTTCATTCGAATTCCTCCGAGACGCGTTCGTAAAGTTTCGACGATGTGTTTTCAATTCGCGTAAAAGTCCGCGACGCGGCTCCCGACTGCCGAGCGCCGCGGTCGACGACGAAAGACGCGGCTCGTTCAAGCGGCGACCTTCGACGCGCCGCCTCCGGGAAATTTTGCGGAAGCGGCGAAAATTTTATGTCGTACCATTATAAATGATAATCCGGGGAGGGCGCGGCGTCGAGCGCGAAACGCCCTAAATTTGAAATTTTTTCTAAATTTTCTCAAGAAACTGCCGTTTAGGCAAAGTTTGCCAATTAGCCCGGCTCGCGTCGCGTCGATTTTTCGGAGCGAGCGGTGGTTTCGCGGCGACAAAGGCGCCGGTTGGAGCGCGAACGCGAGGTCGAGCGACCCGACGTCGGCGGCGCGGTTTGGTCGGCGTCGACTCGAAGAAAAGGAAACGGAAGCGAATAGGAAGTCGAGCCGATTTGACGTCTTCGTCGAGAGCGGAAATTTCGGGAAATCTTAAAATATGCTTTACACACTCTTAAAACGATGGTATAATAGTAAACGTAGCGCGGAGGCGAACGTTTCGTTCTCCGGGGCTGCGTTGAAATTCCTTTTTGGGGAGTTAAAGAATGAAAGAATGATGTCTTTTTTTCTGGTTTGAGGTTTTCGACGCGGATATGCGTCCCGTCGGGACTTCCAACGACAAAGAAACCGCGAAATTGATTTGTCCTTCCGGCGGGTTAGTTTTCGCCTGTTCGAAAAAAGTCGGTCGAAACGCGACGGCTTGAGAACGGTTGAAGTTTCTATGGTCGAAATCCGAGACTGACTTTTTTCGTCAAGCGTCGCCGCTTGTCTATGCGGGCGGCGGCGCGCAATTTAATTTTAGGAGTCATGAAAATGGCCGTTAAAGAATTACGCGAAGCCTATGGAAACGCTAAAACTTGGCAAGCGATGAATCGAGCAATCCGCGCGGAAGTTCCGGGCGGCGACGAGCTTTTGGACGCAATTGGTTTGGCGGCTCCGTTGCGCGACCGTTCGCCGCAGTGCGCGAAACTCTTCGAAAAATTACAACAGGCGCGGGAAGCGATGAACGCGTTTATCGCGCAAAAATACGAGTTAAAATCCGCGACGGAGGGCGCGAAAAATGAGTAACGTCGACGAAAAAGTGATCGCCCTGCTTCGCCAAGATTACGAGCGTTTCGACGCCGGGACGCAAGCGCGGATCGACGCCGAGTGCGACCGTTATTTGGCGAGCGTCGGCGCGGCGGCGCGGTTCGCCTCGACCGGACGAAAGCCGCTTCCGCCGGAACAGGTGCGCAACAAACGCGTTATCGTTAGTTATAACGAAGACGAGTACGCGCGCATTTTGGCGGCGGTCGACGGCGGCGCGTTGGCGGCGCAAGTTCGCGAACTGTCGTTAAAAGCGGCGGACGCGGCGCTGGCCGAACGTCGGCGGAGCGAATGACCGCGAACGGTCGCGGCGAAGAACGAAAGACGGCTCGAACGAGAGCCGTCTTTCAGAGCCGTCTTTCTTTTTCTTGCGGTCGCGGAAAGGGACGCGTCGCGGCGTCGGCGGTCGGCGTTTTGCCCTTATTATTAATAGGCGCGTTTGCGACGGGCGCTTTCCGTTAAAGTTCCTCGTCCGACGCGGCGTTTTGCAGGAGCGCGAGGTAACTCGTCGGAATCGGTTCCGCAAGGCCCAAACGTTCGGCGAGCGCGAACGTCGTTCGGCGGGCCGCTTCGAGTTCTTCGGGAGGCGCGAGCGTCTCGATTTCGGTGAAGAAACCGAGCGGCGGAACCTCGTCCAAAACGATTTCGAACGCGCGGCCTTCGAACGAGAGCCGAGCGGTTCGGCGGCGCTTCGAGACGGTCGGGCCCGGTTCGAAACCGAGCCGTTCGAAGAAGCGAATCCAGTCGCCGCGGACTCGCTCGACGCTCGCTTCGTCGGCGTCGGGAGAAAGCGCGGGGCCGAGCGGAAGCTCGATTTCTTCGCGGATTTTCGCTTTCGGGTCGAGGCGCGGGCCCTTGAACGTCGCGACTAAGCGGCGGTCTTGGCGGCGGATTCGCAACGCTTTCCCTTCGGTCGGGAACCCGGCGGCTTCGTTGCGGAAAAAGAGGTCGATTTCGGAGCGCGGCGCGTCGAAGACGAGCGAAAAATCGTCCCGAAGACGGGCTTCGTAAACGGCGGCGTCCGGAACGCGGAACTTCATTTCGATTTCAAGCATTGGACGGAGGAAAAAGGAAAAATGGGGAAACGGGGGGATTGGGAAGGCGGAAACGCCGCGCCGCTCGGTTGGGAACGGCGCCGCGTTCGGGAACCAAAAGAGCCGACGAACGCCGCGCCGCTCGGGTGGGAAACGGCGCCGCGTTCGGGAACCGGAATTTTTCCTTGACGTTTTTCAATGTCGACGACGTTAATTTTTGAAAAACGTCGGAAAACGGCGTTCGGCGTCGACGCTCGGACGTTCGGCGTTATTGGAGAACGTCGACGCGTCGCACTTCGCCGCCGCCGTCGCCGCCGCGCGGAGATTCCTTCGGAAATTTCGGGTTGCGGCTGAGTTTGACCGGACTAACGAGCTTTTCCGGGTTCGGAACCGGCGTTCCGTCCTCGAACCGGACGTTTTTGAACTCGATATTTTCGACGACGCAGGTCGCGTCGCTCATAAAGACGTCGACCGGACGACGGTTTTCGCCGGAGCCGTACCAAAACTGCATACATTCCGGGCCGACGTAAACCAAGCAAGCGTCCCCTTCCGGCTTTTTAATCGTCAAATTCTCGAACGTCAAGTTGCGCGAGTTCGACAAAATACTGATCGGCGCGATCGGGTTGACTTTCTTGTTCGGCCCGACGCCGTAAAAGTCCTTGTCCCAACCGGCGGTCGGCGTGCAGGCGAGCGCGCCTTTGAGATTGTCGACGTAAATATTGTCGAGCGTTCCGACTTGGCATTCGTTTTGGCGACCGGGCAACGACTGCGCGTACATCTTAAAATAGTTGAAGCCTTCGAGGTCGCGCAAGACGACGTTCGTGATCGGACAGTCGATTTTCGTGCCGTCCGGGTAAACCAAGACGCCGGGGAGAAGGCGAATATCCTTCAACGAACCGGAGACCGAGCGGCAATTTTGAACCAAAACGCGGTCGATCGGCCCGAGCGCGGGCCCGCTTTGCGGCCAGTCCCAAGCGTTGATCGCAACGCAGTCGTCGCCGGTGCGAACGCAGTCGAAGTTTTGAACGACGGCGCGGGAAAGCGGCCCGTTGAAGTGAACGCCGTCGCAGTTCGTTTCGACCGCGATATCCGAAATGAAAACGTCGCGAGCGTTCGAGATATGAAACGCGAACGGCGCGCCTTTTTCGATTTTAACGTTCGTGATCGAGAGATCGGCGACGTTCGAGAAGAGAAAAACGCCCGCCGAGCCCGGAATCGTCCGCTTGCGGTCGGACGCGCCGTCTCCTTCGGAGCGGTGTTTCTTCTCTTGCGACCAGATTCCGCCGCTAACGACGATGCGGAAATCGCGCGACGAATCGTCGTCGAGGTAAACCGGGCGAATCCGGCCCGGGAGCATATGCCGGTTGCGCAACATGCAGGCGTTCAAGTCCGGGACGGCGTGAATCCGCGCTTCCGGGTCGGCTTGAATCGCGACGTCGGAATCGAGATAAATCGGATTGTCGACATAATAAACGTCGTCCGATTTCGGAATGTAAACGCCCTTTTTCTCGTCGAGCGCGGCTTGAATCGCGTCGGTCCAAACGACGTATTCCTTGCCGCCGATTTCGACCGTTCGCTTGCGGCTCTCGTATTCGCGAACATTCGGCAAGTTCTTCAATTCCGGATATTTAATCAGCGACGTTAAGTCGTCGACGATCTCTTCTTTAGTTAAGCGTTTTTCCGGCGTCGCCTCGTCGGCGAACGAAAGCGCGTTGCAATGGAAAACGCCGAGCGCCGCGACGAACGCCGTCGCGACGGTTAAGCGGAACGTTGAGATTTTCATCGGGGAAAGCTCCTTCGCTTAGCGGGAGTTAAAAAAGGGGAAATAGGGGAAATGGGAAGGCGGAGGACGAACGGGACGCTCTCGACGCGAAACGGCGGAACGCCCCGAACGTCTTTTAAAGAACGCAAAGGCCGAAACGACGTTACTTCGCCGCTTCTTGAGCCGGAACGACCGGCGGCGCCGCGACGAAGCGTCGAACCGTTTTCGCCGTTCGACCGTCCGGCGTCGTCGCGACAATCTCGACCGCGCCGGTTTTCTCTTGCCAAGTCGAGTGTTCGAACGTTCCGTCCGGGCGAACTTCGACCGCTTTGCCGCCGATCGTAACGGTCGCGCCGGGTTCCGTCAAGCCGTAAAACTCGATAACGACCGGGCCCGGGACGAGCGTCGCGCCGTCGCCGGGGAACGTTTGGACGAGCAAACGCGGGCCGTTCGTTAGCGACTCGATTTCGCGAGCCAGTTCGAGGCGCGTTTCGGTAAAGACCGCCGGGTCGAGCGCGACGTCGGACGGCGTTTTAATCGCGCGGCGGGCGAGTTCGAGCGAGCGTTTTTTCGCGTTCAGCCAACGCAAGTTCGCGCCGACTTCTTTTTTAACGTCGCTAATCAAATTTTCGAGCAAAACGAAATATTCGTAATCCTCGACGCTTTCGCGTTCCAGCTCCCAACGAATCGAATCGAGCGGGCCGGGGTAGACGACGTGCGTGTCGCCGGGGCCGTATTTCTCCGTCGGAGCGCCGAACGGGTCGTCTCCCCAAAAGTTGTAACCCCAGTGCAAATAGCCGGTTAAGTTCTCCGAGTAATTCAGCCAATGGATCGCGCGGATTCGGGAGCCGGGCAAGTCCATAAAGCGGTTCGGGTAGCGTTCGCCGTAAGGATGGCAGCAAATATAGTACCAAAATTCGACGTCGGCGCCCTTTTGAGCGGCGTCGGCGCGGACTTCTTCGTAAAATTCGCGCCAACGGTCGAAGTGCGAGAGCTTCGGAACCCAAATTTCAAGATCGCCGACAAAATCGGTCGACTCGATCGCGTCGATTCGCTTCAACTTCGGGGCGATTTCGCGAACCCGTCGCGACGCGGCGCGCCAAGCGGGCAAATCGGCGCGGAACGGCTCGTCGGCGATGTGAATCATACAGCGGTCGATTCGGCCCGTTTCGACCAAATACGCTTCGAGGCGGCTCAAAACCGGCTCGAGCCATTCGGCGGAGTCGAGCCAAACGGATTTGCCTTGCGCTTCGTCGTAAACCGCGCCGTCGGCCCAGTTTATCGCGTTGTCGTCGCGGTTGATCGAACCGACGTGAACGAGTTCGAACCGCTCGCCGACGCCGGTTTCCTCCGCGAGTTTAAGATAACGTTCGAGGCGGGAAAAGTCGACGCTCCAAGCGCCGTCTTTCGAGCGCGTCGCCCTAGTGAGACCGTCGCCCGGGCGCCAGTAGACGTAAACGACGTTTTGGCGGTGTTCGGCCATATTGCGGAAATAACGCTCCAA
This sequence comes from Thermoguttaceae bacterium, assembly GCA_017937685.1. Taxonomy (GTDB): domain Bacteria; phylum Planctomycetota; class Planctomycetia; order Pirellulales; family Thermoguttaceae; genus RUG369. The sequence continues at coordinate 5,770 of JAGBDD010000200.1, forward strand.
AACCGCCCAATATTCCTCCGACGCGAACTCGACGCCCGCCGCCGTCGCGAACCGACCGTAAGCGAACCAGTTCGTCGCCCATAAATGCCGCTCTTGCGGGAGTTCGAAGCGGAAAACCTCGACTTCGAGCGGAAGTTCGGCGCGCGCCGTTTCGGAAGCGACCGTAATCGTTCCGGAGTAGCGGCCCGGCGCCGTTTCGCTCGGAACGAAGAGCGTAACCCAAACGCCTTTCGCGACTTGCGCTTTCAAGTCGAGCGTCGTTTCTTCGAAGAGAACGTCCGGCGCGTCGAACGGCGCTTTGCGGACGACGATATTGTCGGCGCCCGGCGTGTTTTTGGTAACGGGAATCGTCCCGATCGGGCGGAGGCGAACGTTCGACGCGGCGATTTTGGCTCCGTCGGCGTTCGTTAAATCCGAAACGGCGAGGGAAAGCCCGGCGACGTCGGCGTCGGCGCGCAAGCCGAATTGGCCCGATTCGTATTCGTTGCGAGCGGCGCGGAGGACGAGCGGGACGGCGTCGGCGGCTTGCGAGTCGCCGAAAATTTTCAAGTGCGGATCGACCGGCCAAATCCGAACGGCGGACGGTTCGGCGGCGTACGTCGGCGCGCTAACCGCAAGAAACGCGGCGGTTAAAACGGCGGAAAATAGAGAAAAACGGGAAACGGTCATCGTCGGTTCCTTTCGTCGGTGCGGAGCGGGAAAACGAAACTAAGCGGTCGCGAACGCCGAAAACGGAGAACGCCGGAACGTTGAAACGTCGTTTCGCGCTCTTATTTTAACGGAACGAACGGGCCGCGTCAACGATTTTCAGCGAACGCGGCGAGTTTTTGCCGAAAAGATCGCGTCGACGTTAAAACGGCGAGAATAGGCAAGATAGCGAAGATGGCGAGAGGCGCGAAAAAGCCCCCGACGCGACGGTCGAACGCTTAAAAACGGCGACCGTCGCGGCGAGGAGCGTTAAGACGGGTAGACGAGGCGGTTTTTGACGACCGCTTTTAACGCTTGCGCGGCGTTATTTCTTCTCGGCGATCCAGTCGGTGTGATGGGCGGCGCCGGTTTCGTCGTCGACGCGTTTGTAGGTGTGGGCGCCGAAATAGTCGCGTTGCGCTTGGATGAGATTCGCCGGGAGGCGTTCCGAGCGGTAGGCGTCGAAATACGTCAGCGCGGTCGCGAAGCCGGGCGCCGGGATTCCTAGTTCGACCGCCGTCTTAACAACGTTGCGCCAAGCGGTTTGCGCGTTTTCGACCGCCGCTTTAAAATAAGGCGCGAGAAGCAAGTTTTCGAGGTTCGGGTTCTCGTCGAACGCCTCTTTGATTCGTTCGAGGAAGACGGCGCGAATGATGCAGCCGCCGCGCCAAAGGAGCGCGATTCGGCCCAAGTCGAGCGTCCAGCCGAACTCTTTAGCGACGGCGCGAAGTTGGGCGAACCCTTGCGCGTAACTGCAGATTTTCGACGCGTAAAGCGCTTGCTTCACTTGATTAATAAACTCGGATCGGTCGCCGGAGTAACGGACGTTCGTCGGGCCGGAGAGAACGCGGCTCGCGGCGACGCGCTCGGCTTTCAGCGACGAAATCGACCGAGCGTAAACCGCTTCGGTAACGAGCGAACTCGGGACGCCGAGGTCGAGCGCGTGTTGGCTCATCCACTTCCCGGTGCCCTTGGCTCCCGCCGCGTCGAGGATAACGTCGACGAGGCCGTTTTTCGTTTTCGGGTCGACGACGGTGAAAATGTCGCGGGTGATTTCGATCAAATAGCTGTCGAGTTCTTCGCGGTTCCATTGGCCGAAGATTTCGGCGAGTTCTTCGTTCGTCGCGCCGACGGCGTTTTTGAGAATCCAATACGCGTCGCCGATGAGCTGCATATCGCCGTATTCGACGCCGTTGTGAACCATCTTAACGTAATGGCCCGCGCCGCCGTTTCCGATCCAATCGCAACACGGAACGTCGTTGTTCGGGCCGACTTTCGCCGAAATCGCTTGAAAAATCGGCTGAACGAGCGGCCAAGCCTCCGGATCGCCGCCGGGCATCAGGCTCGGGCCCTTGCGCGCGCCCTCTTCGCCGCCGGAAACGCCGCTCCCGACGAAGCGGATTCCGCGTTCGGCAAGGAATTTGACGCGGCGTTCGGTGTCTTTGAAGTGCGTGTTGCCGCCGTCGATCGCGACGTCGCCCGGTTCGAGATGCGGAAGAAGCGCGTCGAGAACGGCGTCGACCGGAGCGCGATCCGGGTAAAGGGCGGTTTCGAGCGCCGGAACCGGGTCTTTCGCGGTAACCATCATCAAGACTTTGCGCGGCGTCGAGAGTTTCGACGCGAGTTCTTCGAGCGAGTAGGCGCCGGTCAGCGCGTCGCCCTTCGACTTCGCTTCGTCTTTGGCGAGGAATTTGTCGGTTTGGGAGGCCGCGAGGTCGTAAACGGCGACGCTAAAACCGCGGTCGACCATATTAAGGGCGAGATTTTGGCCCATTACGCCGGCGCCGATTAAGCCAATGTCGTATTTTTTGTCGGACATAAAACGCTCCGCCGACGCCGCTTCCGCCGAAGTAAAGGAAGGCGGGAAAACGCGGCGTCGGGAATTTCGTTAGGTGGTAAAAGGGAAGGAAAACGGGAAACGCCGCCGCGCAAACGGCGACGCGCCGCTTATTATAAACGATTTTGCGCTGAAAGGGAAGTTTTTTTTCAAAAAAAGCGCAATTTGAGCCCAAATTTGATCGTTTCGCTTCTCTTGTAAGTAAGCGACAAAAGCCAAAACGCTCCGCGCGAACGGTTTTTCGTTTATCGCGCCTTGCCGAACGGGAAAGGTTCGGTACAATATCGTTTAGTTGAAGGAATTATGTTTTAAAAATAGTCGTCGTTTGAAAAAATGAAGGCGGTTTAGGGGCGATAAGCGGCGTCATATTGTTTGTCGGTTGAAAAACTGTCTAAAAAAGATTAACGTTTGAAAAGAAGGAGGAACGATCGTGGACGATTTTGACAGCCCTTACCACGAAGATCGACGCCAAGACGAAGAGGCTTTTTGGGCGTTGCAAAGGGGGGATAAGGAAGGTTTTTTTAGCGGCGTAAAAAGAGCGGCGGAACGCGAGCTTTGCCTTTGCCCAGATTACGCGGTTTACGCGGGCCAATGTTACGAACTCGGTTTCGGCGTTAAAAAAAATCCGACCGAAGCGGTTCGTATGTACCGTAAAAAGGCGAATAGCTTCGCTCCGGCGATGGTCGCGTTAGGATTTTGCTACTCGAACGGCGTCGGCGTCGCGCGAGATTACGCCGAGGCGTTGAAATGGTATCGTCGAGCGGCGGAAAAGGGAGACCGGGACGCGATGTACAATCTCGGCGCGCATTACGCCGACGGTCGAGGCGTCAAGCGCGACTTGCAAGAGGCGGCGCGATGGTTCGAAAAGTCGTTGGAAGCCGGAAACAAAGAGGCGCAAGCGGCGCTCGAATCGTTGGCGAGTTTGGAACCCGTTCAAGAAACGACGACAATCGAAAAATTGGTCGGTTTGTTTCGGCGCGGCGAAGAGACGATCAAGACGATAAGGCCGCGCGGGTATCTTGAAAAAGAAATGGAATAAGCCGAAACGTCGCGTCTTTTAAGGCTCGGTCGCGCGCCGTCGTTGGGGAGCGAAAAGGAATCGGGCCCCGTTTTTTCCGCTTCGCTCTCGCGCGGACGACAAAGGCGAAACGCGCCGCGCGCCGCGCGCCGTCGGCTTAAAACCGTTTGTCGCGTCGGTTTGTAACCGGCGTAAACTTGGGGGCGACGAAATCTTGCGGAGCCGCAAAGGCGAACGTTTTTTCCGCCTCCTTGCGGCGCGTTGCGGTAAACTCGACGCGGCGTAAGGAGTTTTTAAACTTTGTGTAACAAACGTTGTTTATTTAATCGTTAGCGTCGACGCTTTCTAGTCGATTTAACCGGGAATCCCGCGTTCTATAAGATAGAACGGCGGGCGCTTGACGTTTTATAAAACAAGAGCGATCGCGTAACGGCTTGCAAACGAAAGAGCCGCGAACGATCGCATTTTTAAGGAAAGGCGCTAAATGACGGCGAAAAAGAAGGAAAAACTCGACGCGCGACGCGGGCGAGGCAAAGCGAAGGACGCCGCGAAGACTCCGAAGAAAGAGTTGGACATATTCGACGCCGACGTCGTGGAGAGCCTCCAATTTTTGGAAGCGGGCTTCGCGGATAGCGACGATCCGTTTATGACGTATATGCTTGCGTCTCACGCGTTGTACGGCGACGACTGGAACGAGCCGGACCCGGAGAAAGGACGACGTTATTGCGAAAAGGCCGTAAAACTCGGGTCGCCCGACGCGATGATTTTATTAGCGCAACTCGATTTGGAAGGCGTCGGCGGACGTCGCGACGCGCGGAGCGCTTGGCGTTTGTTGAACCAAGCGTTCGAACAAGGTTGCGGCGGCAACGAGTATACGTTGGGCGAGTGTTGCGCGTATTTGGGGCAATGTTGCGAACACGGTTGGGGAACGCGAGAAAGCGACGAGGAAGCGTTCAAGTGGTATCGTAAGAGCGCTGAACTCGGCAATCTGAACTGTGTCTTAAAAACGGGATTCTGGTGCGAAATGGGAATCGGAACGGAGCCGAATCCGACCGAAGCGATCGAGTGGTATCGCAAAGGAGCCTCAAAAAAGGACGGGCGCGCGTTCTATTTTCTCGGCCGTTGTTTCGAAACGGGAATCGGAACGGAGCCGAATCCGACCGAGGCGGTAGCGTTGTATCGGCAAGGGATGGAGCGAGGATGCGGCGCCGCGGCTTGGCGACTTGGGCTGTGTTATAAAGACGGCGTCGGAACGGAGCCCGATCCCGACGAAGCGTTCGTCGCGTTCGTTCAAGGGGACGAATTAGGTTTTGCCGACGCGGCGTTCGAGTTGGGCGAGGCTTACGTCGGGGGAACGATCGTCGGAAAAAACGTTTCGAAAGCGGCTCAATGGTGGCGCAAGGCTTCCAAAAACGGTTGCGCGTTGGCGGCTTATCGTCTTGGCGAGCTTTACTTTAGAGGAGAAGGGCGCTTTAAAGAGAATCGTAAGCGCGCGTTCCAATATTTCAAATCGGCGGGAAACCGAGGATGCGTCGAAGCGATCGTTCGGGTCGGCGAGTTCTTGGAAAACGGTTGGGCCCCTCGAGGAAAAATGGTTAAAGCCGCTTTGACTTGGTACCGCGCCGCCGCCGAAATGGGCGACGCGAAAGCGAAGGAAGCGCTCAAACGTTTAGAAGGGGAAAGCGATTGAGCGCGACTCGTTAAGAACTCGCGCGTTTGAAGAAAACGACAAACGCGCGATTTTTCAAGACGTTACTTCGTCGAAACGGCGGTTAAACGGCGAACGAGCGCGGTTTCCGACGATTCGAGGCGCGGGTTCGACGCGACGCCCCAATCGCCGCTCGAGTCGTTCGCTTTTCCGACGTCGGCGACGACGAGCAGCGAAATTTTCTTTCCCGCGAACGCGCTCAAATCGGCTTCGAGCGGCTTCCATTCGTGCTTCGCAACCGTCGTTTCCGCAAGCGTTTGCTCGCCGGAGATCGAGCCGTCGTCGGCGAACGTCGCGACCGCGACTTGGAACAAAATCCCGTCGCCGAGGTGGCTTTCGTCTTTCTTGCCGACGTCGACGCGGAAGGTCGCCGGTTCGTTCGGAACTTCAAAGTCGAAACGGAGATACGTTCGCCCGGTCGCGCCTCCCGTATACGGCGGGTGGAGGAAAAAGCCCGAGCGAACGTCGCCGCCGCAAGATTGGCCCGTTTCGAAGTTCGCGATCGCGCCGGAATTGGCGAACGACGGCGACGGAACCGCGCCTCGACGTTGGAGATAAGGCGTAAATTCGACGTTCGTCGAAACGCGACCGTTTGAAGCGCCGAAGTCGAGCGTTTCGAACGGAACGAACTGCGACGCGGTTTCTAACGTTAACGAATAAACGGTTTCGAGCGGTTCGCCTTGCGGCGGCGTCGCGCGGAGGAGCGCTTGGCCCGTTGCGACTCCGACTTCTTCCGGCTCCGCGAACGGGAAGACAAGAGTTGTCGGTTCGGAACTGACGACGTTAAACGGCTTAGGATAACTTTCGACGTAAAGCGCGCCGACGGCGCGCGGCAAGGACGTATTGAGCGTCGCGATCAAAACGTTGGTTTTCGCGTCGAACGCAAAGTTTGCGTCGACGGCGTTTACAACCGAAAAATCGACGAAAGCTCCCGCTTCCGGCTCCGCCCAAATTCGCGAGCCTGGCGCCGCGTCTTTCGGAATCGCAAATTCGACCGTTTCGCCGTTTGCGTCGCGCAAAACGACCGTTTCTCCCGGCGCGACGTGAAATCGGTCGCAGCTCCAACGTTCGCAACCCGCCGCCGTTTCGTTCTTTGCGTCGGTCGATACGTCGGCGCTAATCGGCGTTTTCGTCAAGCGGTAAGAGAACGCGCCGTCGACTTTGGAGACGAACGTAAAGCCGCGCGATCGGCGGACTTGCGCTTCGCCGATTTCCTCGCCGGCGTAATCGAGCGCGACCGCCGAAACGCTTTCGTTTGCGTCGGCGATTTTGAAACCGAGTTCCGCGTCGTCGTAAGGGATGAGTTCAAAGGTGTTTGCGTCTAAAATCCGGCAAACGCCCGATCCGGCGCCGCAAGCGCGTTCGCAAACGGTCCAAACGCCGCGCCCGTCGAGATAAATATATTCCGGCGACGCGCAGTAGTCGAAGCGTTTTCCGGCGTCGGAGAGGCGCGATTCGACGAGAATTTCACCGTCGGAAGTCCAGGCGACGTAACCGTTAGGCGGGAGCGAAACCTTGCGCCCGGCGAACGTCGTTTCGAGATTTTCTTTCTCCGAGCCGTTGGCGACGACCGTCGTCCCGTCGGCGTACTCGACCGCGACTTGGGAGCGCTTCACGACGTCGGCGGCGAGCGCGGCGCTCGTGTCGAGGGCGTTTCCGTCGGCGTCGAAGTAGCGAATCGTCGTCGCCGAAACTTGCGTATACCGCGACGCGATCTGCTGAATCATAAAGTAACTCTTTGCGGCGCCGATGTTTCCGAATTCGCGCGCCAAGAAGCCCGGGTGCCCGAACGCGAGCGTTCCGGCAAGGAAGCGGTCGAGGAGCGCCGTGTTTTCGGCGGACGTTTTCGGCGTGTAACCCGGCGCGAACATACCGACGTTGCCGAGCCCGAAATTGCATTCGAGATCGTGCATTTTGCGCAGGTCGAAGTCGACGAGCCAAGGATTGACGCGCAAGTTGTAAGGTTGGTCTTGGGCGTAGTTTCCGTCGGTCAAACCGGAGTAAAAACAGTGGTGCGGGCCTTCGGAATAAGTCGGGCCGCCCCAATTTTTCTTCTGCTGAAGGAAAATTTCGCCGAACGGATAATAAACGCTCATAAACGTTCCGGCGCCGGGAACGCGGGCGTCGTAGTCGACGCGCGTCCAAGCCGGAACGGACGAGTGAACGTCGCAGTAAGCGCAACTAAATTGGAACTTAGCTTCGTTAATCGGCGTCAACTTTTCGCAGTACTCGACCGCTCGAGCCGGTTTCGGCGCGTAACATCGGGCCCAAGCGCGTTGGAGCGAACCGTCCGGAAGGCGCGAAATCATATCCGGCGACCAATACTCGTTGACCGGCGCGAAGTCGGTGAAGTTGTTGTACGGGCCGTAAACGAAGCCGAGTTCGTCCTGCATAAAGCGCGAATAATCGATCCAACCCGCGTCGCCGCCCTTTTTAGGCGCCGGTTTGGTGCGGAACGTGAAGCTTTCGCCGCCGTCGCGCCAACAGACTTCGTGGTCGGTAACGATAATATTGCGCATTCCGCGGCGCCAAACGTCGCGCCAAATTCGTTTGTCGGCGTCGCGAGTCGTCGCTCCGTGCGCGTTCCAAACTCCTTTGCCCGCAACGTGTTTGTAAGGCGACGTCGGGTTCGCGATCGTCGGGAGCGTCTCTTCGAACGTCGGCGAAATCGTCAAAATAAAGCGTTCGTAAACGTCGTTGCGCGTTCCGTCGGTTTTCGTTCGATACTCCGAACCGCCGTTGACGACGCCGTAAGCGCCGCCGTCGTTGGTTTTACCGACTTCTTGTTTTCCGAGCAAATACGACGCGCCGCTTCGGTACCAATCGATATGACCGGAAGCGAAGAGCTTGCCGACGTTGGAGTTAGCGTCGTCGGTGGGCGGAGTAAAGACGAGCGCGCCCGGTCGTCGGCCGTAATCGTATAAATAATAAGGGATAGCGAACGAGCGCGGCTTTTCGACGCCCTCGAAACGTCCGAACTCGACCGCCGGAATCCGCCCGCCGAGCGCGACGACGTCGACGATTAACGACTTTCCGGCAAGCTGGAAGCGGTACTCGACCTCCGCCGTCGCCGTTGCCGACGTTAGCTTCCAACGCGTTGTAACGCAACCGTTTGCGACGCTCTTTTCGAGAAGTTCGCGCTTTTCGACCGGCTCTTGCGACCCGGCGTCGCCGACTAAGTGATTGACGCCGCCTCCGGAAAGCGGTTTGAACGGTTGCGAGTCGTTCCAGCGCGCCGTAACGTCCGACCAGTCGCCGACTTGCGGTTTGTAATCGTAAACGAGCGTCCCGTCGGTTCCTTCGTAAACGAAGTCGAACGCGTCGCCGTAAGTGTGAAACGCCGCTTTCTTTAGGTTCTTTGCGGATTCCGGCAAAATCGTTTCGGGACGCGTCGGGAACGGAAGTCGCCCTTCGCCGGAGTTTAGACCGAGCGGCTGACCGTCGAAAAGATCGATTCCCGGTTTGGGACGCGCTGTAAATTCGAGCGGTTTTCTCTCTTCTTTAAAGACGCAAAACGAGTCGAAATAAAGGGTTCGGTCTTCTTCGTTCGTTCCGTTTTCGATAAGAAAACCGTTGAACGACGCGGCGTCGCCTAAACGCTTGCGATTTTCCTTAGAAATCGTCTTGTAACAAAGGAACCATTCGCGCCAATCGACCGTTTCAAGAAAAAGCGGAACTTCTTGACCGTCAACGGTTTGGAAAAGCGCGGAAACTCGGACGCGCGGCGTTTTCGGATCGGGCGCCCAAGCCCAGTTGTTGCCGACGATCCAGTAAGAGAACGCGTCGAAATCGGCGACTTCGATCGGAATCGGTTCCGACGGACGAACGCGAACGACCGGCGTTTCTTGCGACGCAGCGTCTTTACGATAAGTCAGCTTGCCGACGTGTTTTCCGTACATTTGCTCTTCGCGGCTTCGCTCGAACGTCGCGACCGAGCCGACCGCTTCGACCGTCCAACCGTCGAGGTTTTCAAAGTCGACGAGCGCCGACCGAACTTCCTCCGTTCGCCCGGCCCAATCCATCTCGTAAGGGCGAACGCCGATTTTTTCCGACGTTTCGGCGGGTTGAGCGTCCGACGCAATTTCCGAAGCGTCGGCGAGTTGCGTTAGGCGAAAAGCGTCGGCGAAGTTGGTTTCCAAAAGAGTCGGCGCGGCGAGCGAACCGAGCGCCAACGTTAAAAACACCGTCGAGCGAACGGGACGGCGCGGCTTGCGTTTTTTCATTTTGCGTTCCTTAATACGTTGCGGTTTAACGAGTTCGAGAACGTCGCGTTCCTGCGAATAGCGTTTGAGGGAAATAACGACGAAACGACAAGGAATATTGTCGATATTTTGCGGCGCGTCGCAAGCGTTTTTTCAAGAATTTCGCAAATTTTGAGAAAATTTTTGACGGCGGAACAATGAAAAGCGACAAAGAAAAGCCGATTAAACGGCAAAGTTTTGATTATCTGAAAATTGAAGCGAAAACTAGAGCGGAAGAAATCAATCTTGCCGCGACGTTATTTTCAGCGGAAGAAAAAACGACGCGGCAAAATTTACGCGACTTAATGTCGACAAAAGAAACGTCCGTAAGTTGAGGAACTTAACTTTAGAAAAGCAAACCGTTTGCGCCGGACGACGTTTCGGCGATCGAATCGTTTGCGGGAACGGCGTCGAGCATCGCTTCGAACTCCTCTTCGGTGATCGTCGGGACGCCGAGTTCCGCCGCTTTGTCGATTTTCGATTGGCCCGGTTTCGCGCCGACGAGAACAAACGTCGTTTTCTTAGAAACGCTCGACGTCGCCTTGCCGCCGTTTGCTTCGATCGTCTCTTTGATTTTGACGCGATCGTAACGATTAAGCGTTCCGGTAACGCAAATAGTTTTTCCGTTGAGCGGAAGCGCGTTTTCAAACGGGGGGGCGCCGTCCGCCGACTCCGGAAGAGCGGGAAGCGCGGTTTCGACGCCGAGTTCTTTAAGTTCCGCGATAATGCGGCGGCCCGCTTCCGATTGGAAGAATTGGAATAAGTTTTGCGCCAAAATTTCGCCGACGTTTTCGGTTGCCGTAAACGCTTCCGCCGATTCGACTTCAAGCATCGCGTCGATGGAGCGGAAATCTTTGACGAGGTCTTTCGCCGTTTGCGCGCCGACGCCGGGAATCGAAAGCGCCGTCAAGAGCCGGGCCGGGCCGCGCGTTTTGCTTTCTTGAATCGCTTGGGTTAAGTTGTTGGCCGACTTGGTTTTAACGCCTTCAAGCAACATTAACCGTTCGGGCGTCAAGCGGTAAAGGTCGGCGAACGAGCGGACGAGCGGCGGCTCTTCGTTGAACAAGTCGATTTGGAGCGGAGACGTCAACCGCTCGACGAGCGACGCGCCGATTCCGTCGACGTCCATCGCGCCTTTCGACGCGAAAAACGCCAACCGCTCGCGGAATTGCGCCGGACATTCCGGGTTGGGACAGCGGATGAACGAACCGTCGACAAACTCTTTAACCGTTTTACCGTCAACCTTTACGAGCGCGCCGGTTTCGTCCCGTTTCGAAACTTCCTGCTGGTCGCGAACGAGCGGCGACTCGCAACTCGGACAATGCTCCGGGAATCTAAAGCGCGGCGGTTCCGGGTTTTGCGGTCGCAAATACGACTCGACGCGCATCACTCGCGGGATGATTTTACCCGCTTTCGCGACGACGACCGCGTCGCCGACTCGAACGTCTTTCTCTTCGATGAACGCGATGTTGTGTAACGTCGCTCGCGAAACGGTTGTGCCGGCGATTTCGACCGGTTCCAGCTCGGCGACCGGGGTCGCGACGCCCGATTTGCCGATTTGAACGACGATTTCGCGAACGCTCGTTTGCGCTTCGTATTTTTCGAATTTGCAGGCGACGAGCCATTTCGGGAATTTCGACGTCGAACCGATCTCTTGGCGAGCGGAGAAATCGTCGACTTTCAGAACGATACCGTCGACTTCAAAGTCAAGCGACGCAAGGTTTTCGCGCATTTCTTGGACGTAAGCGAACGCTTCGTCGAACGTGTCGAAACGCTTGGCGAGCGGCGCGGTCGGGAGGCCGAATTCGCGCAACTTTTGCATAAACTCGAAGTGCGTCGACGCGACGGCGGTCGGATCGGAGCCGGTCGAGTGCGCGAAGAAACGAAGGTTGCGTTCGGCGCAAACCTTGGGATCAAGTTGTTTAAGCGTTCCGGACGTCAAGTTGCGCGGGTTGGCGAACGGCTTGAACTCCTTCCCGGCGGCTTGGGCGCGCCCGGCGCCTTCGCGATTGAGGCGGTCGAGATTCGAGTTCGTCATATAAATTTCGCCGCGCGCCTCCAAATAATCGGGAAAATCGCCGGAGAGTTTCAACGGGACGTCGCGAATCGTTCGGACGTTCGGGGTAATAATTTCGCCGAAAACGCCGTCGCCGCGGGTTAAGGCTCGGGTTAGAACGCCTTTTTCGTAAACGAGCGAGGCCGCGACGCCGTCGATTTTAAGCTCGCAAACCCAAGCAAGCGGACGACTTGCGGCTTTTTGCGCCGACTCGACGAACTCGAACAACTCGCCGTCGTTGTAAACGTTTTCGATGGAGAGCATCGGCGTCGCGTGTTGAACGACCTCCGCCTTTCCTTCGAGCTTGTCGCCGATTCGCTGGGTCGGACTGTCCGGCGAAACGAGTTCGGGAAACGCTAACTCGATTTTTCGCAACTCTTTAACAAGCGCGTCGTATTCGTGATCGGGGCGGTCGGGCGCGTTTTCGACGAAATAAAGGCGGTCGCAACGTCGAATTTCGGCGGTCAAACGTTCGATTTCTTGGCGAGCTTCGTTGTGCGTCATAGCGTCGTTTCAATGCGGTTGGAAAGCGCGTTTGCAACCGACGTTAGAAAATTAAAGGGGAAAAAGGCGTTGGGAACGTCCCGACGAAATCTAACAAATTGAAGCCGCCGAGACAAGAGCGATTTTGGATTTTACGGCAAAAAAATAGCGAATAAGGGGAGAATAGGGGGAATGAAAAAGAAAAGATTGGCGATATAGGGGGAATGGGAAAGCCGGCGTCGCGGCGCGAACTTGCGGTTGCGTTAAAAACGCGCCAAGCAAAAAATGCGACGCGACGCCAATAAACGCGGAGGAAAGTTAAGCGTTGGAAGGAAATCCGCCGATTAGTCCGGCGATCGTCTCGTGCGCGAGCGTCAGGCCGAAAATGCCGACGATCGTCGAGAGACTGCCGAGCGAATTGCGCGGACGTCCGGGGGGCGAATCGACGTTCGACGCGTCGAGCGGAGCGGCGGGAGCGACCCGTTCGAGACCGTCGGAACCGGAAGTCGCGGCGCGCATTCGATCGCGAATCGGTTCCGGCGAGTAAACGCAACGAACGGAGTCGACGTCTATCTCGACGCGGCGCAAACGTTTGCGAACTTGCGCCGAAAGCGGGCAATGCGAAACGTCGGTCAAGCGTCCGACGCGAACGAGCGACGCGTCGAAGCGAAGAGCGGCGCCCATACTCGAAATCAGCGGCAAACCGCGGCGCGTAACCTCGGCGATTAACGCGACTTTCGGCCCGAGCGAATCGATCGCGTCGACGACGAAATCGGGGGGCGTCGCCCAGTCGTCGGCAAAGAGCGACGGAATCGTTTTGTCGTTGATAAGTATTTGCCTCGTTTCGACTTGCGCCGTCGGGTTGATCGCCGCGATTCGCTCTTTCGCGACGTCGGCTTTTAGCCGTCCGACCGTTTCCCAAGTCGCGAAAAGTTGGCGGTTTATGTTGCTCGGTTGGACGACGTCAAAATCGACGAGACGGAAACGCCCGACGCCGGAACGCGCCAACGCTTCAACCGCGTAACTGCCGACGGCGCCGAGGCCCGCGACCAAAACGCAGGAACAACGCAAACGCTTCAAAGCGTCGCGACCGAGCATAAGTTCCGTTCGCGCAAACTGTTCGGACGAACGCGGCGCGACGTCGCCGTTTTGGATAGAAGCGGAAAACGGGACGGACATCGACGGACTCCTTGCGACAAAAGTAAAACGAACGTTGCGTAAAGCTCTTAAATAAACGAGTTATTTTTCGGATTGGAAGGCGCGGCCGCGTTCGAAAGCTCGGCGCGCGGCGTCGGCGACCCGTTTGGCGATTAAACCGGCGACGTATCCGCCTTTGAATCCCGCGTCAATGTTAACGACGGTAACGTTGGACGCGCAACTGTTGAGCATTCCGAGGGTTGCGGCGACTCCGCCGAACGCGGCTCCGTATCCGACGCTCGTTGGAACCGCGACGATCGGCGCCGAAACGTATCCGCCGACGACGCTCGGCAGCGCGCCCTCCATTCCGGCGCAAACGACGATCGCGTCGGCGTCGACAAACAACGGAAGTTTTGCGATTAAACGCTTTGGCCCGGCGACGCCGACGTCTTGAACGAGAACGACGTCCGCTCCCGTCCAAAGGGCGGTTTCTCGAGCTTCCTCGGCGACCGGAAGATCGCTCGTTCCGGCGGTTAGAATCGCGACTTTGCCGCGAAAACGCGGCGTCGCGTCGTCGTTAGTTGACGACTCGACGTCGCGTTGGCGCAAGTTATTGACGTCGTTGGTTTTCGGAACTCGAAAAGTGCGCGCGATTTCGTTGTAGTAAGCGTTGGGATAAAGGGCCTGAAATTCGGGAAGGAGCGCGGCGGCTTTCTCGGGGGCGACGCGAGTCGCGAAAACGTCGATTCCGCGTTCGAGTTGAGCGAACGCGATTCGGCGAATCGCATCGACGGTTTTTCCTTCTCCGTAAACGACTTCGGAAAAGCCGCAACGGCGTTCGCGATCCAAATCGACGAGCGCGTCGTCGAGATCGATAAAATCGGGCGAGTTGGACATCGGCGCTGTTCCTTAAACGATAAAGCGTTAAACAACGTTGGTTGCGAATTTGTTAAAAATGTCGCGCTTTTTAAGCGACGACAAGTAAAAAGTGGGCGCGTTAAATTGTTAATTCATTAGGGGTGAGCAAACGCGTCGGGAGAGACGACGTCGAGGCGTTCCGCGAGCGCGAACGCGATTTTGACGAGCGCGAAGACCGCTTCGTCCGGCGCGGCGTCGGTAAAGGCTTTCGACGGCTTAACCGCCGCGTCGACAATAGTTGCGACTTGCGCGACGTCGGCTTTGGCGGGCGAGTCGGCTTGCGCGAAAAGGCGCGCAAGTTGGAAGCGCGTTTCGCATTCGAGGCGAATTAGCGGATCGGCGAGAGGAGCGAGAAAGTCGGAAATTAACGTCGCGTCGAGTTTTACAACTTGCGCGTAAAGATCGAACCCGTCGCCGAGGGCCGCGTCGCGGAAATCTTCCGGTTCGATCGCGTCCATTTCGGCTTTCCAAAGAGACGCTAACTTTTGCGCCGCCTTAGGATAGGACGCTTCAATATGCGCGTCGACGAGACGTTCGTAAAATTGCGCGCGTTCGAACGCCGTGTCGAGGCGCGGAAGGCGGCCTAACAGCTTGCGAACGACGTTTTTAGCGACGGTTTTATCGCCGAATCGAAACTCGATTTCCGCCGAAGTCGTTAAATTGTCGAGTTCGTCGTATAAATCGTCCGCGTCCGCCGATAAACTCGTCGCGACGTTGCGAGCCGATTCGAGCCAACGCGTTTTTTCCGCGGCGAAGAAATCGGCGTCGTTGCGGTAAAACGAACGACGATAATCGGTTGCGTTGCTTGGCAACGCTGAGTCGGGGGAGACGTTTCGCGTCGCGGAGACCGTTTTTTCCGCTTCGACGAGGCGTTCAAAAATCGGGAAATAAGCCGCGAGGTTGCCCGAACGCTCTAAAAACGCGCGGAAAAATTCGCCGTTTTCCAGCGCGAAGGGAGACGAGACAACCGCTTCGTCGACAACGCTTTGCAATTCGTCGAGAGCGTCGTCGTCCAACGGCGCCCCGTCAAGATCGACGTCGGCGTCGAGCGCGGTCGCAATTTGGGTTAAACGGCGTCGGGTTTCCGCGTTAAACGCTTGGCGAAGCGCGATTTCCTGCGGGAGCGGCGCGGCGGAACCGGCGGCGGAATAAAAAGCGAAAACGTCGCGCGCGGCGCGTTCGCAAAGTTCGAGAAAACCGCCGGGGGATTCGAATTGTTCCCAAACGTCGGCGACGTCGTTTCCAAAGGGCGTTAAATCGAGGGTTGCGTCGTCTCGGTTGGAAACGGCGACAAGCGGCGCGTCGTCGCGGCGAGTCGCGTCGAATAAAACGGCGGCGACGACGGTCGCGGCGGCTTCTTCAAAAATGCGCAAGTCTTCGATTTCTTCGAGTTGCGCCAAGGCTTTTGCGCGTTCGGGAGCGTCGCTCAAACGAAAACGCGCGATTCGGTCGGCGAGACGTCGCGAATAAGCGACGAGGGCGTTTTGGCGTTCCTCGGCGTTGTCGATTTCGGCGAGAAGGGCGTCCGCGGTCGGCTCGACAAAAAAAATTTCGTCGCAAGCGTTTAGAGCGAGCGCGGCGTCGAGCGCAAGGCGACGCAAATAAGCGCGTTCCGTTCGAGATTCGACCGTCGCTATCGTTTCGCGAACCGTTTCGAGCGACGTCGCGACGCGCGAACGCCAATCGGCAAGAAAGTTTTCGCCTGATGACGACGTGTAAACGAGACGCTCTAACCGGAGTATCTCCAACGATTTAATGACGGCGTTGGCGCGCTCGTTTGCGTTGTCGGCTTGGGAAACGAGTTCGCTAGCTCGGTCGAAAAGACGTTGAAAAACGAGGCGAAACGAGGAAAAATCGTCGGGGCGAGGGATATTTAAAACGGTCATCGGCGTTGAAACGGGCTAAGGCTTGATGAAAACGGGGAAACGGGGAAAATGTTAATCGGCGTCGTCGCGGCGGTCGACGGGACGGAACGCCAGGAGGAGCGTCGGCGCGAGCGTTAAAAGCGCGGCTCCCGACAAGAAAACGCAGCGACAGTAAACGACGACGCGATCCGGGGTTTGGAGTTCGTCGGCAAGGGCGCGAACGCGGTCGAAATTCCAACCGCCCAACATCGAGGACAGGCCGAACGCCAACGCCGTCGCGGCAAAGTAAAACGCGACGAACGCCGATCGTTCGCTAGGTTCGGAACGTTTTGTTATTTCGTTGTTTAACGCAATGTTGACAACGACCCAAGCGATCCAAAAGAGCGCCGCGACAAACGAGATAATCCAAGCGTTCGTCGGCGCGAAAGCGTAGGCGAGAAGGCCAAGCGCGACGCCGCTAAGCGCTATGAAACAGGCGGTTGGGGAGCGACGGCGAGCGACGAAACGCGCGGCGAAGCTCGCCGTCGACCATTGGCCGGTATTAATGAGCGCCGTCGCCGTAAGAGACGCAAACAACGACAGTTGGAAAACGGACGTGCGAAAATAATATTGCGGCGCTTGCGTAAAACCTAAAACGGCTTGGAGCGCGCTCCCGAAAAGGACAAGCGTTAAAAAGGAAGGAGAGCGAAGCGGCGCGAACATTTGACGCAATCGGTTGAAAACGCTTGCGTTGGAAGAACGCTCGACGCAAATTTCCGGCGCGCGAAACAAAGGAAAAACCGACGCGATTAAGAAAATGACGCCAAGTAACGGAAGGGCGACGCGCCAAGCGTCCGTCGCGAACGGTTCGGACGAAAAACGCGGCGAACGTTGAAGATAGGTGAAAACGCCGACGCCCGCCACGCCGACGATTTTGCCGAGGAGCAAACGACGTTCGCGGCGCGCGAAGAAAAGAAGTCGCGACGCGGGCGTTACGACGTCGCCCATCCAGCTCCAAAGCGCCGTCGTCGCGACGTATTCGGCTAAATGATGAATCGCCCAAATCGCGCCGATTAAGAAGAAAGCGAGGTTAAGACCGCCGTCGCGCGACGTCGCCAAGCGTTCGAAAAAGGGCGCGCCGAAGGGGAGCGCCAGCAAAAGCGTCGGCGCAAGGAGCGCGCAACTAACGCAAAGCCGCTTGCGCCCGCCGACCCAACCGATCGCGGCGGGCGTTAACAAACGAAGAAGGCCGATTAAGCGCGGCGCGGCGACCGTCCACGCGATCGCCGTTCCTAAAGCCGCCGAATTGCTCGCGTTAGGAACTAGCGCCGTTAGGAAGTAAATAACGAACGTCGAGTTGACGAAACTGTTGCCGACGCCCCAAAGGAACGCGTTGCGACAAAACGCGTCGCGCGCGGCGCGACGTAAAAAGATCGGCGCGTCGGTTAACGGCGGGCGAGAGGCGAGGCGCGGTTTTCGCATCGGACGCTTAAAAGGAAGGCGAATAAAGGAGGCGCCGACGAAAAGGAAGTCGGCGTTACTCTTGGAATACAACGGTTAAGGAGCCGTCGACGACGGCGCGAACGAGCGTTCCAGCGCGTCGGTCAACGCTCGCAAATTGACGAAATAATCCTTTTCCAAGGGCGAGTGGACGATAAGTTCGGCGCCGATTTCGTTCGCGACGACTTGCGCTGCGGCGCGGTCGAATTCCGGTTGCACGATCGTCGCTCGAAGCCCGTCGGCGCGCGCCGTTTGGCTCAACTCCGCTAATTCGCGAGGGCGCGGCGCTTTGCCTTGCGCTTCGATGGCGCGTTGCGTTAAATGAAACTCGTTGGCGAAATAGCCGTAAGCGGGATGAAAAACGACGAACGTTCGACCTTTGAACGGCGTAAGTCGCTTCGAAATCTCGGTTTGCAACGCGGCGAGTTCGGCGTCGAACGTCGCGGCGTTCGCTTGGAAAAACTCCGCGTTTTCGGGCGCCGCTTCGCAAAGGGCTTGTGTCGCTTGTTCGACGAGAAGTCGCGCGACCGCCGGACTCGTCCAGACGTGCGGATCGACTTCCGAATGCGAGCAAGAGTGCGAACAGGTTTCGCCTTCCGAATGGGAATGCGAATGAGCGCAAGGATTCGGCAAAAGTTCGACGCGTTCGCAAAGATCGACGGCGAGCGAGTTGGGCGCGATCGAAGCGATATTTTGAGCAAAACGCTCCTCGACGGGGAGACCGACGCGGAAAAAGAGGCGCGTCGACGCGAGCGCGGCTAAGTCGGCGGGCGTCGGCGAAAACGATTCCGGGTCTTTGCCGGCGGGGGTTAACGTCGAAACGGCGACGCGGTCGCCTCCGACGCGTTCGACAAAGTAGGCGAGCGGATCGACGGCGACTAAAACGCGAAGTTGCGAACCGTCTTCCAAGGCTTGACGGCGCGCGACGCTCAAACGCGTCAAGACGAGGGCGCCTAAAATAAGGAGCAACGCGCCGAGCGTAACGCCGACGCCCAAGGTTAAATAACTGCGTGAAGGGCGGTTCGCTGTCATTGACGTGGAAAATTAGGGAAGGGGGGGAGGCGGGAAAACGGAAAGACGACGTTCTTAAGGCGCGAACGCCCGTCGCGTTTAACGACGAGCGTTCGCTAAAACGTTTTTAGGCAAACGATCAATGCGGGCCGCCGGAGGAAGAATACGGATCCGCCGGCGCGGGCGCGGTCGGTTTGAAATCGCGACCGGCTTGGAAAAGATCGAAATCGTTTTTCGCGTCGAGTTGAGCTTTGTCGCCAAACGGACTGGCGACCGGTTTGGCGTCGTTCGGGAAAATCGTTTTGGTGTCGTCGGCTTTGCTCGGTTCGACCGGAGCGGCGGGCGCGGCGGAGGAGCCGGGGCCGCCGTAAGAGGCCGACGGGTCGGGATACGAACCGTAAGACGAAGAGCCGTAGGGCGAGGACGAACCGTTCGACGCGTCGCCGGAACCGGATTGCAACGCGAGCGCCGCGGCGCCGAGGCGGAAGGAGGTCGCGAGCGCGTTCAACGCGTTCTTTTCTTCCGCGGCGTAAAGGACGTCCGGGTCGTCGTCGCCGACAAACGGAGCGTCTTCGACGAAAACTTCGCTCGAATCGTAGATATTAATAAAGGGGGAGCCGTCGGCCGCCGGTTTGTCCATCGGGTCTTCGTAAACTTCGCGCGCCGCGATTTCGTCGAGGCGTTTCAGTTCGCGCGTCGAGAGGCTCGTTTTACCGAGGTCTTCGCGGAAATAGTTAAACTCGTCCGAATTGGGGTCGTAAAGGTCGGGGGCTTGATGCGCCGGAATTTCGCCGCGGAAGAAAGGACGAACGCCCGGAACGGAGAGCGCTTTGCTCGGCGACGCGGACGGTTTCGCGGAACCGGTTTTCGGCGGCGTCGCGAGGCGAGCGCGTTGACGGTCGAGCGATTCGCCGTACAACGCGTTTTGGCGAGCGGTTTCCTTCGCTTTCCAGTCGGCGCGAGCTTGAGCGCGAGCGGCTTCGATGGAAGCGCGTTCGGCGCCTTGAATCGTCGTCAACGCGGCGTCGACGCCGACGAGGCGGCCTTTCGGACTTTCAAGTTCCAAGCGGGCGCCGGTCGCGTAAAAAGCGGCGGCGGAAGCCGGGTCGTTTTGGCGAGCGGCGCAGAGTCCGCGGAAGTAGTAGACGCGGGGGTCGTCGCTTTTCGCGGCGATCGCTTCGTCGAAAGCGACCGACGCTTGCGCGAAATCGCCGGCGGCAAAACGACTCGCGCCGCGAACGTAATCGGAAGCGCCCGACTCTTGCGCGACCGTCAACGAGGCGGCGCCCAACGCCGCGCTCAACGCCAATCCGAGCGACGCTCGGCAAAATTTTCGATTGAACATATTCCGACTCCATAAAACGCTCGGTTGCGCGCCGTCGGCTCGTTGAGAAAACGAGAAAAACGACGGCGGAGGAAAATTTCGTCGATTCCGAAAAAATACTTCCTTCGTTTATGATAATCGGTTTGTCGTCAAATTTCAAGACGCGGTTCTTTATATTTTTCGAACTTTTTTTCTCGTCGCGCTTAAATTTTTTGATTTTTCCGAATAAAGAGACTTTGTCGGCTTGCGGTCGACCGACGCGCGACAAAAAAGGCGAAATTTTCTTTTTTCGTCGCGGGCGGGAGCGACGCGGTATAATTGCGAAACGGCGGCGGGAACCGTCGGTCAAGGCGACCGGCGACGTATTAATAATTAATGGGGAAAACGACGCCGAAGCGTCGAGTCCGAACGGAGGGAAGATGACGAAGAGAGAGCGAGTTGCGTTCGCGGGATTTTTATTATTGGCGTTCGGCGTCGAGATGGTCGTCGTTCAGCAGGCGGTGTTGCGGGACGGCGTCGCGCGGGTCGTCGTGAAGCGTTGGGGGGACGAGGGGCTTGCGGCGGCGTTCGCGGGAACGACCGGGCGGCGAATCGCGCTTCCGGTGCCGGACGCGGCGGGGCATTGCGTCGCGACGAGCGGTTTTGTGCTGATACTTTGTTGTTTTATTTTGTTAAAACCCGACGAGTAAAAGCGGCGCGCTCCTTTGCGTCGTTTGGGGAAAGCGGGCGGAGTAGAAAACGGCGGTTTGCGCCGATTAGGAGGAATGGCGAGAATGGAGAGGTTGGAAGTTTAGCGAAAATAGCGAGACGGAGTCGCGGAGGGGAATTGCGAGTTTAACGAAAGGGAACGTTTGACGACGAAAACGAAGGAATATGTTAAATATTCCGTGTAAAACGCAAAAAAGGAATAAAACGCTTAAGTCGTTCGGCGCGGAAGACCGATGAACGGAATATCCGATTCGAACCGAACGGAGCGTTTCCGCGTTGTTCGAGTCGGTCGAAGACTTGAGTAAAAACTCTGAAAAAAAGCGGCGTTTTCGCGTCGGCGACAAACGATTGAGAAGCCGAAAATTTTGGCTTTTTTAACGAAAATTTCGGTTTTCGTTAAAGTTCGACGCGCGATGGGAAAGCGGAGGCGGCTTCGAGCGGCGGCGCTTTGCGTCGTCGCGGAGCAAATTGGGTTGGACGATATTCCTATGAAAAAACGGTTGGTTGGGAACTGGAACGGCGGACGTCTGCGATGGACGACGTTTTTCTGCGCCTTGACGGCGGCCGCGACGGCGACGACGGCGATTTGGGCCGACGACGGCGAACAACAACGTTGGTTGCGAACGCCGAAATCTCCTATCGTCGAGAGAATTAAGGAAACGCGCGAATCGGTCGTCAGCATTCAAGGCGAAAAACAGTGCGAAGTCGGGAAGCGCGCCAACGCCCAATACGACGTGTACAACGGGATGGGAACCGGCGTCGTCGTCGACGAACGCGGATACATCTTGACGAACTATCACGTTGTCAAAGGTTTGCTGAAATTGGAAGTCGTCGCCGCCGACGGCGAGCGTTATCGCGACGTCGAGTTGATTCGCAACGACGTCGCGACCGACTTGGCGATTCTGAAAATTAAACCCAAAACGCCGATGAAGAAAATTCGGATGGGGCGTTCGGAACTCGTCGACTTGGCCGAGGAAGTTTGGGCGATCGGAAATCCTTACGGATACGGAGGTTCCGTTACGAAGGGAATCGTTAGCGCGCTTGGAAGACCGCTTGAAGTCAGCGACGCGCTGGCTTACGATTCCGTGATTCAAACGGACGCGGCGGTCAATCCCGGTAATTCCGGCGGGCCGCTCATTAATGTCGACGGCGAAATGATCGGGCTCAACGCCGCCGTGCGCGAAGAGGCGGAAAATATTGCGTTTGCGATCCCGGTCGACGTCGTTTCGGAGGTCGCGGAACGAATGATTCGGCAGTCTGTCGCAAAGATGACGCATCACGGGCTGAAATTCCGCGTGGTCGACGCCGAGTCGCCGGAATATCCGGTCGACGGCAACGGCGAAGATTGCTTGGTCGTCGAATCGGTCGAGGCGAAGAGTCCCGCCGCGCAAGCCGGGATCGAACCGGGGGACGTTCTCGTGTCGTCGAACGGTTTCGAAGTGCGTTCGTCTCTGGATTTTACGTGTTCGCTTATCGGAATGGATTTAACCGACGTCGCCGAATTGCGCGTCCGCCGAGGCGGCGAAACGAAGGAAGCCGTCGTCGCGTTTAGCGACTTGGCGACCGCGCGCGGCGAAACGTTCGCGCAACGCAAACCGCGTCGTTCCGGCGTTTCGAAAACGTTGGCTTCGGAGGAGTACGCGGACGCCGAAACTTCCGGCTTTGTCGCGGAGTCGGTCGACGAAGCTCTAACGACCGCCGATTTCGACGGTTCCGAAACGGCGCCGACGCCCTCTTCTTTCGACGGTTCGAAGCGCGCGGCGCAAGTTTGGCGCGTCTTGGGCGTCGAGGTCGAAACGATTTCGTCCGAGGAATATCGCGAACGTTATCCGAAGTTGCAAGCCGTTTCCATCGGCGACTTTAACTTTGCTCCGAACGGCGGCGTTATCGTAACGCGCGCTCTGGAAAACGGATTGCTGGCCGGCGGCGACGCTCGCGTTCAAGAGGGCGACTTGATTTTCGGTTTCGGCGTCGGCGACGCGAAAGAAGGTCAGCTAAGCGTCGCGTCCCTTGACAATCTTTACTATATCGCGCAAAAGAAGGACGATTTTGCGCGCCTCGACGGCGGCAAAGCGCGCGTTTACTTGATTCGCGGCGAACGCGCTTATTTTCTCGAAATCGATTTAAATCGATAACGTCGAACCTTAACCTCCGAATCGGCGCGGTTTGGGGCGTTAAAGCCGAGCGTTCGGCGCGACCGTCGGAAAGAGGCGGCGAAAAAAAAGAAGGAACGTCGAAACTTTTGCGTTCGACAAACGTCTTAACGACGCGGGCCGCGCCAAGCGGGGTTCGCGTCGTTTTTTATTGAAATTTGACCGCGACGAGAGCGGCGGCGACGGTTTAAGCGATGAATTGTCGCAACGCTTGGAAAACGCGTTGTTTAGAAAAGGAAAGCGTTTAACGATGGTGGATTTTGCGGAGTCGACGGGAACGGGAATTAGCGACGTTCATTCGCACTTGCAAGACGCGCGTTTCGGCGACGATTTGTCGATTTATTTTGAACGGGCGAAAGCGCGCGGCGTTCGGCGGTTCGTCTGTTGCGGGACGTCGCCCGCCGACTGGAAAAAAACGGCGGAAATCGCGAAAAAATATCCGGACGTTTTTCCGACGTTCGGCGTTCATCCTTGGAACGTCGGGCGACTCGACGGCGATTGGGAGACCGCGTTGAAAATTATGTTGGACGCAACCCTTGGCGCGGACGGCGTTTCCGGAGCGGCGTTGGGCGAAGTCGGGCTCGATTTCGCGGTGCGAAACCTCGACGCGGCGGCGCAAGAGGCGGTTCTCCGAACGCAGCTGGAAATCGCGAACGAAAGACGACTTCCTGTCGTATTGCATTCGGCGCGCGCTAACGATTTGACGTTGAAGACGTTGCGCGATTACTCGAAGGTTCCGGTTTGGCTTCTTCATTCTTGGACGGCGTCCGAAGAGCAGATCGAGCGGGCGCTGGCGTCGAACGTTTTCTTTTCGTTTTCGCCGCGTTGCGTCGCTCCGAACGCGGTTCGGGCTCGGGAGACGGTCGCTAAAGTTCCGCGCGACCGGATTTTAGTCGAGAGCGACGCGCCGACGCCGCTTCCGCCGAACGGATATGGGAAACCGTTGAGCCCGATCGCGTCGTTCGCCGTCGAGGCGCGGGACGCCGGCGGCGTTTTGCTGAGCGCGCCGGCTTCGGTCGTCGACGTCGCGGAGGAGATCGCCGCGATTCGTAAAACGCCTGTCGACGAGTTTTATCGTCAGCTCGCGTTGAACGAAAAACGCTTCTTTCAAACTTGGCCGAAACGCTAAAATTGGAGCGTTTTTAGCCGCCGACGCGACGACGAGGAAAAGATGGAAGGCGTAATCGCGGGAATTTTGATTTTTTGCGCGCTCGGCGTCGTCTGGGGCTTTCCCGGCGCTTTTAAGTCGTTGCGAACGCGGAGGTTAATGGAGAATCTTCCGACGGCGAAAGCGAAGGGCGTTTTTATCGGACTCGTCGAGTTAAAAGGAACGGCGGAGTGCGAAGTCGGCGCCGCGATTATTGCTCCAATGTCGCGTCGTCCTTGCGTTTACGTCGCAACGAGCGTTGAAGAAGAGCGGCTTGAAAAGTATCGAACGAAGCGAAACGGACGGTCGGTAACGAGAACGCGGCGCGTTTGGCGAACGATCGCTTCCAATTCCCAACGAACGCTTTTTTATTTGCGCGACGAGACCGGGGCTGTGCGCGTCGACCCGAACGGCGCTAGCGTCGAAACGGAACTCTTGCTTTGTCGGACGCTTAATCGTTCGCAACCGGAGTTTTTCGATTGGGCGGGCGGCGCGCGCGAAGCGATAAATTCCTGCGGACGCCGACGTTTTAGAGAAGTCGGCGTCCCTTTGCATTCCGACGTTTACGTGTTGGGACGGGCCCGCGTGCGAACGGACGTCGTCGCCGCGGAAATCGCCGCCGATTCCGAAGAGCCGACGTTTTTGATTGCGAAAACGGAGAAAAACGCTCAAAATAATCAAAGTTTTCTCGAAAAGTGTTGCCTTGTCTGGGCTTATCTAGGTTGCGTCGTGGTCGCCGGTTTCGCGACTTGCGTTGTGGAAGAGAACGGCGAACCGAACGCGGCGTTGGCGATTTTGGGCGGAAGCGCCGTTTTCGCGGCGGTTTGGGGCGCGGGCTCCGTCGTCGCCTTGGCCAATTCGTTGGTCGATTTGCGTCGACGCGTCGACCAAGCTAAGTCGAACGTCGACGTAGAGTTAAAACGGCGTTCGGATTTGATTCCGGCGTTGGCGAGCGCGGCGAAATGTTTGGCTCGATACGAACGCGAATGGCGAGCGATGTTGGCGACGCTCCGAGCGCAGCGGGCGGTCGTTCGCATCGACGGAGCGGAAGCGTTCGGCCCGAGCGCGTTGGCGTCGCGATTGTTTGCCGTTGGAGAAAAATATCCGGAACTGAAAGCAAACAAAGCGTTTGCGTACTTGCGTCGCGGCGTCGTCGACGCGGAAAACCGAATCGCGTTGGCGCGCGAGTATTACAACAATATCGCCGAAAATTACGAGACGCGGCGTAAAACGGTTCCGTTTTGTTATGTCGCGTCGTTTTTGAAGTTGCCGGAAGCGAATTTTTTCGCGGCGGACGGTTTCGAAGCGAAAACGGTCGACGTGGATTTAGAAAAATAGCGCCGCATTACATAATAATCAAGATTAGCGGAGAGGAAGTCGTTAATATGTGGGACGATATGCGTTTTTATCTTCTTTTCGCTTGCGTTTTGTTGTTGGCGGGCGCGGCGATTTTTCTTTGGGACGCGTTTGGACGGGCGCGAACGCGACGTTTGATCGCGTTTCTGCCGACGTCGAAGGCGAAGGGCGTTTTTATCGGTTTGGTCGAGTTGAGCGGAACGGCGGAATGCGAACGCGACAAGGCGTTGAAGGCGCCTATGTCCGGTCGCGCTTGTGTTTACGTTAAGACGAAAATCGAGGAGCGACGCGTTGAAACATATACGACGGAGAACTCGAAAGGCGAGCGCGAAACGAAAACGCGAACCGTTTGGAAGACGCTGGCCGAGAGCGAACGCCGGTCGCCCTTTTATTTGCGCGACGAAACCGGCGTTGTGCGCGTCGACCCGAACGGAGCGGAGATTACCGCCGAAACGTTTGTTGAAAAGACGGTCGGGCGTTCGGAACCGGAGTATTTCGAGTGGGCGGACGGACGCGACGAACATTCGGACGCTTGCGGAACGCGTCGTTTTAAGGAAGTCGGTATCCCGTTGAGTTCCAACGTTTATGTCTTGGGGAAGTCGCGGGTTCGCAAGGACGCCGTCGCCGTTGAAATTGCGAAAGACGAAACGGAACCGACCTTTTTAATTGTCTGCGGCGATGAGAAAAAGGCGCGGAAAGACGAAAATTTCAGCGAGAAATTTGCGTTGACGTTAGCGCTTCTTTGCGCCGTCGGATTCGGCGCTTGCGTTCCGGGGCTTTGGAACGCGGAGCGAACCGCGATCGGAATCGGCGCGGCGAGCGGAGGCGGCGTCTGCGTCGCGCTTTGGCTTTTACGTTCCGCGCTTGATTACGTCAACTCGTTCGTCGATTTTCGACGCCGCGTCGATCAAGCTAAGTCAAACGTCGACGTAGAGTTAAAGCGTCGCGCCGATCTGCTTCCGGCGTTGGCGGACGCGACGAAAGGCTTGGCGCAATACGAGAAAGACGTTCAAGAAACGTTGGCGGCGTTGCGTCGTCAAGAGACGATCTTGCGCGTCGACGAAGCGCAAGACGGCGGAGCGAACGCGACGGCGCCGCGTTTGTTGGCTCTTGTCGAGAGCGTTCCGGAACTTGGGGCGGATAAAGCGTTTACAAAGTTGCGGCAAGGCGTCGTCGACGCGGAGGATCGCATCGCGCTGGCTCGGGAGTATTACAACAATATCGCCGAAAATTACGAGACGCGACGGCAAACATTCCCGCATTCGCTCGTCGCGGCGCTTTGGCGTTTGCCCGAGGCGAAGTTCTTCAAAGCGGAGGGCTTCGAAGCGAAAACGGTCGACGTCGATTTGGAGAGGTAAGTAACGAGAACGCGTCGGTTGCGCCAAATGTTTAACGTCGTTCGAGAACGCCGGACAAGACGTCGCCGCGACGGGACGTCAAGCGAACGTTGGTTAAAACGTCGCCGAGCGAAACGCCGTTCGCCGATTCGAGCGATTCCGAACGCAGGGAAGCGGCGGCGAGCGCAAGGGGCGCGGTTTGTCGGTCGGTTTTGCTGGAAACTTCGGCGTTTAACGAGTTGCGGTTGTCGAGCGACGCGGCGTCGTTAAGCGGGATTTCAACGCTGAAATAGCGGTCGGTCGTTCCGGTCGCGACGATTCGACCGTCGGGACGTCGTTCGATTTCCTCGACGAGAACGCGGGCCGTCTTGCCGACGAAACGTTCCGCAAACCGTTCGCGCAGGTCGTTTGCGATTTGTTGCAAGCGGGCGGCGCGCTCTTTTTTGACTTCCGGCGCGATTTGGTTCGGGAGTTCCGCCGCGACCGTCCCGGCGCGCGGACTGAAGCGGAAGACGTGAACGCGCGAAAATTCGAGTTCGCGAACAACGTTGCAAGTCCTTTCAAATTGGGCGTTAGTTTCGCCGGGAAAGCCGACGATAACGTCGGTCGTCAACGCGGCGTCGGGGAGACGGCGGCAGATTTCGCGGCATTTTTCGATAAACGGCGCGCTCGACCAACGACGGCGCATCGCGGCCAAAACGTCGTCGTCGCCGCTTTGCATCGAAAGGTGAAACTGCGGGCAAAGAACGTCCGGACGCTCTTCGAAAACGCGCAACGTTTTGTCGCAAACTTCGACCGCTTCAAGACTTCCAAGACGCCAACGGACGGGAAGCTCCGCGTCGACAAGAGTTCGCAAAAGCGCGCCGAGATCGGTTCGTTCCTCGACCGGAACGCGATTCCAACGTTCGAGATAAGCGTCGAGCGGGGCGGCGTCGGGAACCGGCGGCAAAGAATCCGGCGTCGCGCGGTAAAAGTCGACGCCGTAATGTCCGAGATGAATCCCGGTTAGAACGATTTCGCGATAACCGGCGGCGGCAAGCGTTCGCGCTTCGGCGAGAATCTCGTCGGGGCGTCGGCTTTGCAGATAAGGACGCGTCGACGGGATAATGCAATAGGCGCACCCGACGCGGCAACCGTCTTGAATTTTCAAATAGGCGCGCCGTCGCTCCGCAAAGCCGTCGACGCCGGTCGGAATCGTCTCCAAACCGCGCCGACGTAAAAAATCGACAAGACGTCGTTTGTCCGGAACGACTTCCGAAACGTTGGGAAGCGCCGCGGCGACGGTCGAGTTGGACGCCGCAAAACATCCTAAAACAATAATTTCCGCGTTCGGGTAAAGTTTCGCGAAATGAGAAATTGTTTTCCGGCTCTTCGCGTCGCTCTCCGCCGTTACCGAGCAAGTGTTGACGAGAACGAGATCGACGTCGTTTGGCGACCCGGCGGCGTCGACCGCTTCCCAACCGTTCGCGACGAACGCCGTTCGCAAAAACTGCGTTTCGTATTGATTAACTTTACAGCCGAGCGTCGCCGTTTTAAATCGCATTTCGAAAATGTTCCGGAGTTGGTTAAACGTTGAAAAACAACGGATTGCGCGGATTTATTTCGCGAACGCGCCGCCGTTTTCCGCAAGAACGGCTTCGCGATCCAATTCGTCGAGGAAACCGAGAAGGCGGTGCGAACGACCGGGCGTTTGCAGTTTTTTGACCGCTTTCGCTTCGATTTGTCGCACTCGTTCGCGGGTAACTTCGAAGATACGTCCGACTTCTTCGAGCGTGTAGACGTAACCGTTTTTGAAACCGTAGCGCAACTTAATAATTTCGCGCTCGCGGTGCGTCAAGGTCTTAAGAAGTTTGTCTAACTCCTTGCGCAACATTTGGTTGCCGGCGCTTTTTTCCGGTCGCTCGTAAGACGAGTCGGCGACGAAATCGCCGAAATTGGCGTCGTCGTAATCGCCGATCGGACGTTCGAGGCTGATCGGAGAAGCGCCGGTTTGCAAAATGCTTTCGAGTTCGTGCGGACACATTTTGGCGCGCAACGACAATTCTTCGACGCTAAGCTCGCGTCCGGAGCGTTGAAATTCGTTTTTTTGAATCGTTCGCAATTTCGACAAGACGTCGATCATATGCGCCGGAATGCGAATGGTGCGGGCTTGTTCCGAGATCGCGCGGGTGATCGCCTGACGAATCCACCAGGTGGCGTAAGTCGAGAATTTATAACCTCTTCTGTATTCGAATTTGTCGACGGCGCGCATCAGGCCGGTGTTGCCTTCTTGGATGAGGTCGAGGAAGCTCATACCGCGATTGCGATATTTTTTGGCGATCGAAACGACGAGGCGCAGATTGCCGCGCGACAGAGCGCTTTTCGCTTCTTCGTATTCGCGTTGGTAACGAGCGATTTTTTCGAGGCGACGCGCCAAATTGCGGGGCGATTCTTGCGCTTGACGGCGAAGTGCGCGCCATTCGGCTTTGATCGCGGCGCGACGGTTTGGCGAGGCGCAAGCGTAACGCGGCGAATCGATAAAGGCGCGCAATTCGGCGAAACGAGCGCTCGTCGCTTTCATCGTTTTAACGACGGCGTGCGCGCGACGGGTGCGCAGGCTCAATTCTTCGAGCAGAAGGGCGCAACGGCGCCGACGTAAACACGCTTCGCGCTTGATCTTAACTTTTTCGTCGAGCGGAATCGACGAAGAACGCAAACGGCGGCGGTCGGCGCGCAAACGTTCGACGATGCGTTCGAGCGTTTCAAGGTTCGCCGGCATACGGCTTTGAATCGCTTCTTTAGAAAAGCGTTCGGAGATATTTTTTTTGATCGTTCGGTCGAACGCGGCGCGACCTTCGCAAACGTCGCGAACGAGGCGAGTCGCGTCGCAAACGGCGGCGGGCGACGAAAAAACGGCGCGACGGAAACGGCGGCGCGTCGCTTCGATTTTACGCGACGCGGCGACTTCTTCTTCTCGCGTAAGAAGCGGAATATCGGCGAGTTGCGACAAGTAAAGGCGAATCGGGTCGGAGTTCCAACGCTCCGTTTCGCCGAAATCGAGAGCGGCGGCGACGGATTCGACGCGCTCGGGTTCGCGTTCGACGCGATATTCTTCATAATCGGCGGCTCGAGTCGGCGCGTCGTCGTCGGAAACAAAGTAGTCGAAGCAAGCGTCTTGCGAGTCGTCGTCCTCGACGATTTCGACGTCTTCTTCGTCGAGGCGCGCCTTCCACTCTTTGACGACGTTCGAATCGATCGAGTCGGCGGTAACGATCAGTTGGGTGAATTCTTGAACGGTAATATACCCTTGCGCCTTCCCTTTGGCCAAAAGTTCTTGAAAATCAACGATGTTCCAATTAAATCTCGACACTGTTTTCTCCTTGACGACTTCTTGTCGCCCGCAAGGGTTTCGCGACGATTCGCTTTTCGAAAGGCGCGCTCAAAATATCGAGCGTAAACGCCGTTTTAACGGCGAATCGCCGACCGTTCGACCCGTCTTCGTCCGTAAAAACGGTTCAGTCGTTCCGGGTTTCGTTATTTTCTTGTTTTTCTTGAAGCAAGCGACGGCATTCGAGGAGCGCTTGCAGTTTGTCTTCGGGGCTAAGTTCGTTTTCGCGGAGCCGACCGACTTGCCGCGGCAGTTCGCGCTTGAAACGTTCGCGTTCGAAACCGACGAAAATATCGCGCAACAGCGTTTCGAGCGTTTCGGGGTCGGCGAGCGTTTCGGGCAAACGTTTCGCGGCGGCGCTTTCGTCGAGTCCGATCAAAAACGCCTTCGTCGCTTCGTCTTCGTACCGCAACATAACGCGTTCGAAGGTCGGCAAATCGCCGCGATTCCAAAGGTCGCGCGCCAGCAAGTCGAGTTGACGCGTTACCGGCGACCGCAACGCTTCAAACGGAACGTTTTCGGCGAGGCGCGGATAGTGTTCCGGTTGGACAAGCCAAAATTCTAAGTATTCGCGTTCCAATGCGTTAGGAAGGAAGCGCGGTTCGTTCCAAACGCTTTTTTCGAACGGAAGGAAGCGTTCCCGCAACTCGGCGTCCGTTTCGTCGTCGGCGCCCGGAATCGGGTAAACCCAATCTCGTCGAAACGCCGCGATTCGTTCCGCTTCCGGGTCGACCGAGGGAGGCGGGAGCGATTCCGCGTCGGAACCCGGCGCGTTCCAACGGTTGGCGTTCCGTTCGCGACGCTCTTCCCAACGTTGTTCGCGATAGGCGTCCCGTTCGGCGTTCGCGCGGCGCTTTTGCCGACGTTCGCCCAACTGCCGCCGAATCTCCGCTTCGCTAACGCGGAAACGAGCGGCGAAACGCTGAATCGTTTTCAGCATTCGGAGGCGAACCGGGTCGTCGGACGAAGTCGAGCGTTCCGGGAAGAGCGCGACGATTTCGAGAAGCGAATCGAGCGCTTTCGCGGCGCCGACGACGTCGTTTTCTAGGTCGATTCCGGCGGTCGCGGCGGCGAACGCGCAGTCCATCGCGTCGACCGTTCCGGTTTCGAGGAGTTCTTCGAACGGTTCCGCGCCGTTTTCGAGCAAAAACTCGCAAGGGTCGGCGCCGTTCGGGAGCGTCAACACGTTCATATCGACGCCCTGCTCGACGAAGAAACGGAGGACTTCCCGCGTCCGTTTTTGGCCCGCTTCGTCGCCGTCGAGGAGCAAAATCATTTTGTCGGCGAAACGCTTCAACATACGGACGTGTTCCGCGCCGAGGGCCGTTCCCAAAACCGCGACGACGTTCTCGAAGCCGAATTGCGCCGCCATCACGCAGTCGGTGTACCCTTCGACGACGACGACTTTGCGGGTTTTGCGGATCGCGTTGCGGGCCAAGTCGAGCCCGTAAACCATT
Source organism: Thermoguttaceae bacterium (assembly GCA_017937685.1). GTDB lineage: Bacteria > Planctomycetota > Planctomycetia > Pirellulales > Thermoguttaceae > RUG369. The sequence goes on from JAGBDD010000200.1 coordinate 37,059, forward strand.
TTCGACTTCGTAAAAATCGGCGTTTCCGGCGAATTGACGTATTTCGCCGGGCTTTTGAGCGTCGTGTTCGGGAGGAGCCGCCCGCCGAACGCGACGACTCGGTCTTGGACGTCGCGAATCGGGAAAATAAGGCGACCGCGGAAACGATCGTAATAACGGCGGCGTTCGTCCGGACCGAGTTGCGGCGTCGGGGCGAAACGCGGACGCGGTTTCGGGCGTCCGTTCGCGTCGTAATCTTCGCGGTAAGCGAGGACTCCGGCCGTTTCCAAGGTGCGAACGCGGTTGCGGTCGCCGCCGACCCAACCGACGACCGCGCCGAAATCGAGCGGCGCGTAACCGATTTGGAAACGCTCGCTCGCCGCGTCGGAAATGCCGCGGTCGCGAACGTAAGCGCGGGCCTCCTCCGCTTCCGGCGAGTTTAAAAATTCGGCGCGATACTTGCCCGCGAGCCAATCGAGGGCGCGGTAAAGGGTCGCTTTCGGGATTTCCGCCGGAGCGTAAAGCGGTTGCGAACCGACGTTTGCGTCTCTTTGGGGAGCGTTCGACGACGCGAGGTCGGCGTCTTGCGCGTCGAGGTAGGCGGCGTCGAGGAGCGCGTTCGGGTCGTCGGAACCGGTTCCGGAACCGGCGCTCGGGCTCGGAAGCGCGGGGCGTTTGCGGAACGGAGCGTCAAGGCGCGGGCGTTTCGGGCGTTTGACGAGTTCGATTCCGGCCATATCGGCGAGGATTTGCATCGCCTCTTTGAAATCGACGTTTTCAATCTTCATAACGAACGAAAAAACGTCGCCGCCGATGTTGCAAACCCAACACTTGAACGTTTGCCGTTGCGGATTGACCTGCAAACTCGGGCGCGAGTCGTCGTGCCAAGGACAGCGTCCGACGAAATTGCCGCCCTGCCGACGCAACGGGACGTACCGCTCGACCAAATCGACGACGTCGATCGCGTCGCGAATCTGTTCTCGTTGATCGAACGACGGGGAGGACAAACGAAACTCCTTGGTAAACGCGGACGGTTGGGGGCAAGCGGCAAGGACGCCGCTAAAATCGCCGTATCTTACGTTCCTTGCCAAAAAAAGCGCGTCGATGGAAAATTTTTTAAAATTTCCGCTTGACGGGCGGGGATAAAATCGTTAATCTTTACCTAGTTTCCAAGGGAAGCCGATTTAGCGCTCTTGAGAAACAAATCGAAAAATTGACGACGACGGCCGGGAACGCGCGGCGAACGCGGAACGTTTCTTGTCTGTTAGTACGTTCTGTTCGCGACAGGAACGATTATAAAATCATTTGTTTTTTTCGTCAATATCTAAAATTTTTTCTTAAGTTTTCCGCGTAATTGGTCGACGCGATAGAGTTTTTTCAGCTTGGCTTTTTTGTCCTATTCTTCCATTTTATCCAGTTTGTCTATTCGATTTTTGAGCGTTTTTAATGCCGACGGCGTTAAACGCGTCGATTAAAGAGGTTGCGATGGGAGCGGGCGGCGAGAAAACGCGGCGTTATTTGCTTGCGTAAAGCGTTTCTTTTGGGTATTTTTTCTTTAAGCGTCAGTCGACGTAGAGCGCGCTTTTTGTTTAACTTGCGTATTTTAATGGAAAGCGGCGTTAAGATGGGAAGAACGGCGGAAATGGAGAGACTTTAAAAATTTTTGCAAATTTTTGGAAAATTTTCATAAACCGGGTTTTGTCGCTTTAAAATAGGAGGTTTGCGGAAAAAGGCGAATGTCGACGGGACTCCAAAAATCTTGACTAATGAAGTCGAGATCGACGCCGCGGAGCGTTTCGCAATTTTAAGAAGAGACTGAAAGAGCGAAAGTAAGGGCGGCGTTAGAAGAATTCGGGTGAAAAGGACGAGAGTAAGGGCGCGTTGGGACGTTCGAAAACGAACAAAAAACAACCGACGCTCCGGAGAACGTCGGCTGTTTGAAAATATTGGCGCGTTAAAATTGTTTAAATCGGTTTAAACGCGCCGAATCGAACGTCAAAATCAGTTTTGAGCGTCGGCGATCGATTCTTTAACGAGTTCGACGACGCGTTCCGGAACGAAACCGAAGTGTTTCAGCAAAACGCCCGCCGGAGCGGAATCGCCGAAACCGTCCATTCCGAGGAAACGTCCGCAATCGCCGATCAAACGGCCCCAACCTTGCTCGACGCCGAGTTCGACGCCGACGCGCGCTTTGACCGCCTTCGGAAGAACCGATTCGCGGTATTCTTGCGGTTGTCGCGCAAACAAGTCGAGGCAGGGCGCCGAAACGACGCGAACTTTCAGCCCTTGGGCCGCCAACGCTTCGCGCGCTTCCAAGCAAAGGGCGACTTCGCTTCCCGACGCAATCAAAATCGCGTCCGGCGTTCCGTCGCAGTCGGCGAGAACGTAAGCGCCGCGAGCGACGCCCGCCGCCGAAGCGTATTTTTCGCGGTCGAGCGTCGGGAGATTTTGACGCGTCAACGCCAAAACGGACGGCGTTTTCGTCGAATTAAGGGCGACGCGA
>JAGBDD010000201.1 GCA_017937685.1 Thermoguttaceae bacterium
CGCAACCTCGAAACCCGCGGCGTCAAAGCGTTTACGATCGACGGCGTCGGCGGTTTCGAACTGAAACGCGGCGACGGAACGGCGCAAACGCTCGAATTCAGCAAAACGCTGCAAGTCGCGGCGGGCCAACCGGTTAGGTTCAATATTCGCTCCAATTGGAACGGCCTCTCCTACCCGCTTCCCGCCGACTTCAAAGGCACGACGGAGCGCAGCGTCGACAACGGTTTCGTCGGTCTCGCCGAAGTTCAGTTCCTGACGCGCGCCGCCGACGGAACGCTCCAACCCGTCGACGCGCAACCGGTTGCGACCGCGTCGAGCGAACTCGCTTTCCGCTCGCACGACCGCAAAGCTCAATACGCCGTCGACGGAAGCGGCCTCGGCGACGGCGCTTGCGGCTGGGCGTCGCAAGGCCGTCCGTTCTACTCCGGCGCGGTCGATTATACCTTCCGCGTCAAGAAGTCGGAACTCCCGACCGACCGTCCTATCCTCTTTGCGCTACCGGGTTTGCGTCGCTCTTGGAACGGCGCCGTCGCGGCGGTTCTCGTCGACGGCAAACAAGTCGGCGCGCTCGCGCTTCCGGAAGAAACGGTCGACCTGACCGCCGGAATCGCCGCTCTTCCCGACGACGCCGAAATCGCTTTGACCGCAAGGGTTTACGGAACGCCGAAAAACCTCTTCGGCCCTTGGCACGCGGGCGCTCTCCGCGGCAGCGCTTGGCCGGGCAGTTTCCACAGCGCGCCGCAAACCCCGCCTCCGGGAAGCGCTTACGACTTTATCGAATACGGGCTCTTCAAGCTCGACTAGACGTCGCATTCAAGGACGACGCGAACAAAACGACGTCGCGTCGTTAAGTAATTTTCATCGCGACGCGGAAGTATTACATTAAATAGCGCTTCCGCGTCGTTCAACCAACGCAACACGTTGCAAAGAAAGGTTTTCTAATGTTACGACGCGCCTTTTTAACCGGTCTTTTCGCGGCGTTTTTGACGGCGTCGACCGTCTTCGCGGGCGAAATCACGTTCTTCGGAACGACCGACAAAAACCCGCTCGAGTACGAACCGGGCGAAAAAATGACGTTCAGCGTCCAATGCCTCGAAGACGGCGCCGCCGTTTCCGGCAAGAAACTGACTTGGACGCGCGCCGGCGACGACGGCAAAACGGTGTCCGGCGAAGCGGTTTCCGACGCCGCTAACCCGCTTAAAATCGAAACTTCCATCGACGTTCCCGGCTTCGTTCGCATTCAAGTTTTCGCGCTCGACGAAAACGGCAAACCGCTCGGCGGCGAACAACGTCAATTCAACGGCGGCGCCGGCGTCCTCCTCGACCAAATCGAAGGAACGCCCGAACCGGCGGACTTCGACGCGTTTTGGAACCGTCAAAAAGAAATCCTCGCGCAAGTTCCGATGAAATATACGCTTACGCGAGTCGACGCCGACAACGCGAACTTCGACGTTTACGACGTTAAAGTCGACTGCGCCGGGCCGACGCCGGTTTCCGGGTACCTTTGCGTCCCGAAAAACGCCGAGCCTAAATCGCTTCCGGCGGTCGTTTGCTACCAAGGTTACTCCGTCGTCAGCGCCGGCAAGCCCTTCGTTCCGAACGCTATTTCGTTTCAAATCAACGTTCACGGCATTCTGAACGGTCAGTCGCGCGAATATTATCAAGAGCTTAACTCTACGTTTTTAAAGAGTTACGGCTTCTCAAAAGAAGAAAACTCGAACCCGAACGTTTCCTTCTGGCGCGGCGCGATGTTGCGCGTTATGCGGTCGCTCGAATTCGTCAAATCGCTGCCGGAATGGAACGGCGTCGACCTGAAAGTGCGCGGAGGAAGCCAAGGCGGGCTCCAATCCCTCGCCGCCGCCGGACTCGACGCAGACGTTACCGAAGTCGAAGCGCACGTTCCTTGGTTCTGCGACTTAGCGGGCAAGGCGAACAACAAACGTCTCGGCGGTTGGTTCCCGGAATGGGTCGACGGCCTCGGCTATTTCGACTCGACGAATTTCGCGAAACGTATTAAAGCGAAACAAGTTGCGATTTACTCCGGTCTCGGCGATTACGTTTGCCCGCCGTCGGGCCAAGTCGTTTTGTTCAAAGCGATTCCGACCGAAACGCGCTGGGTCGTTCACCAAGGCAAAACGCACGGTTTCACGCAAAAAGACGCGCCGCAATACGTCGTCGAAAAACCGGCGAAATAAGAAGTTAACGCCGAAAAAGCCGGCGGCGTTTTACATCGCGTCGCAGACATTTTCGTTCCACGTTTTTCCCATAATTTTCGCGGCGGCGCTCCAACGCGTCGCCGTCAATTAACACTTTTTTCACAAGGATTACGCAATGAAAAAACTCGCGTTTGCTCTCGTCGCTCTCCTCGCCGGAGCGGTCTGTGCGTTCGCTCAAGACGACGCTCGTCTCAAGGTCGGCTCGAACGACGTTTTCAAGGGCCCGGTCGGGCTCCAACTCTACAGTCTCCGCGACACGTTCTCGAAGGACGTTGAAAAAGGTTTCCAAACCGCGAACGATCTCGGTTTCGGATACGTCGAATTGGCCGGGACTTACGGTATGAAACCGGAAGAAATGGTCGCGAAACTCAAGCAATATAAACTGACGCCGATCGCGGGCCACTGGGACTACAACCTCTTCAAAAACGATCCGGAAGCGGTCGCTAAAGAAGCGAAAGCGCTCGGGCTGAAATACGCGGGCGTCGCTTGGCTGCCGCACGACGGCGAACTCGACGAAGCGGAAGTCCTTGCCGCGGCGGAAGTTTTCAACAACGCCGGCAAGGTTCTCGCGAAGTACGGGATCGGTTTCTACTACCACAACCACGGCTACGAGTTCCTGCCTTGGAAAGACGGCAAAACCCATTTCGACCTGCTCGTCGAAAAGACCGACCCGCGCTACGTTTCGTTCCAAATGGACGTTCTTTGGACGATCTTCCCGGGCCAAGACGCGGCGAAACTCCTCCGCAAGTATCCTAACCGTTGGTCGCTCTTCCACTTAAAAGACCTCAAGAAGGGCGTCGAAGGGAACCACTCCGGCGGCACCAGCGTTGAAAACGACGTCGCGCTCGGCTCCGGTCAAGCGAACTACGCCGAAATTTTGAAAGCGGCGCAAGAAGTCGGCGTCAAGTACTACTTCATCGAAGACGAATCGCCGCGCGTCGTCGACCAAATCCCGCAAAGCCTGAAATTCCTCGAATCGGTCAAGTGGTGATTTAGCAAGCGTTTAACGCCGCGTCGTTTACTCTCGTTTCCCACGTTAAAACGACGCGACGCCGTTAATTTCCAAACGCAAAAAGCGGCGTCGTTTTTAGCGTTTTCTATTCCCGTCAAAGCCTCTATTATTAGAACGCCGAATGAGGCCAAGACGCTCCGTCTTCTAACGCAACGAAAACTAGAGCCGCTCTATGCGTTTCAACGCGGTTTCGGCGGCGGCCTTTAGCGCCGGTTCTTTACGCGCGAAACGATACAGGCGTTTGGCTTCGTCGAGGTTTTTTTTAACGCCGTTTCCTGTCTCAAAACACAAACCGAGCCCGAGCGCCGCGACTTCGGAACCGGGACCACCTAACTTGACGCCTTCTTTGAACAAACGCGCCGCCTCGTCGTAATCTTGGTCGACGCCTTCGCCTCTATAATAACGTTCGCCAAGATTTCCAAACGCGTTGGGACATCCTAATTCGATCGCTCGCAGGAATAAGCGTATCGCCTTCGCAAAATTTTGCTTGACGCCCGCGCCTTGACAATAGCATTCGCCAAGATTATTCATCGCGTCCGCCACGTTCGAATTGACGGCTTGGCGGAACAACCGAACCGCTTCCGCAAAATCTTGCTCGACGCCGATTCCCTTATAATAGCAATAACCAAGATCGTTTACCGCGACTGAGTCGCCCGCTTCCGCCGCTTGCCGACGCCAACGAAACGACTTCGCAAAATCCTGCTCGACGCCGTCGCCATAATAATAGCGCCGGCCAAGGTCGCGCATCGCGGCGATATTTCCCGCTTCCGCTGATTGCAAGAGCCGGCGCTCCCCCTCGGACTTGTTTTTTCCTACGCCGACGCCTTCAAGATAACAAACGCCAAGAGCGAACATCGCGTTGGCGTTGCCCGCTTCCGCTGATTGCTTGAACCAGCGAACCCCCTCGGACTCGTTTGGGTCTACGCCGACGCCTTCAAGATAATAAAAGCCAAGACGATACATTGCGTCGGCGTTGCCCGCTTCCGCTGATTGCTTGAACCAGCGAACCCCCTCGGACTCGTTTGGGTCTACGCCGACGCCTTCAAGATAACAAA
>JAGBDD010000202.1 GCA_017937685.1 Thermoguttaceae bacterium
CCCCGCGAAAGTTAGCCCGGTCAAGCCCGACGCTTCGAACGATTCTTTAAACTTCTCGGAAACCAAGAAGTTCGAGCGCAAAACGACGTCGGCGAACGTCGGCGCGTACAATACCAATTCCGTTTCGTAAGGCGGAACGCGGCGCCCCCCGGCGAACCAACTTCCGCAAACCGGGCAAAACGTCGACTCTTCCCAATGTTCCGGCGAACCGTCGCTCGGGCCCTCTTCCATATCCGGATAATCGGGATTTTGAAATTTTTTGTACCCGGGATCGTAAAAAGCCGGCGTTTCCTCCAAAACGTAAAATTTCATCGGAAGCCCTTTCGAAGAAACGCGTTGCGTCGAGAACGCAAGAAAGAAAAAAAGCCAAAAACGGCGAGAAGGGAAAAGCGGCGCTGCGTTCGAGAAAGAACGCGGAACGCGACGCCGCTTAACCGCTTTTCGCAAAAACGTTAAGACGTTAAAAATCGCTTACTTTTGGAACGCCGATTCGACCGGAACGCCGCGCCAAGCCTGCGGTCGCGGAGCGCCGAGCGCCCAAGCGATCGTCGCGGCGACGTCGAAGTGAACGACGACGTCCTTAATTTCGCCCGGCTTAACCCCTTGTCCGTAAAGGATAAACGGAACTTCCATATGCTCCATAACGCCGTCGCCGTGCCCCTTGCCCGTGCCGCCGTGGTCGGACGTGAAGATAACGAGAGTGTTTTTCATCATATCGCGCTTTTCGAGTTCCGCGAGGAGCTTACCGACGTAATCGTCGATCGTCGTCAGCATCTTTTGATATTCCGGCGTCCCCCAACCGATTCCGTGCCCGACGCCGTCCGGTTCGCCGAAGTAAACGAACGCGAAGGTCGGGTTTTTGTCGAATTGTTCGAGCGCGCCCGCGAAAACGGCCGGGTCGTCTTTGACGGAGCGGTCGTCGGCGACGGCGGTTTTATCGTACAGATAACCGATTCCGTCCCAAGAGTAAATCGAGGTCGAGACGATTTCCGGGTTCGCGTCCTTCAACACCTTGTAAATACAGGGGAAACGACCGTTTTCGTTGACGTAAATCGGCGGCAGGTCGGGCTTTTTGCTCCCCCAAGTGCGGTAGCCGTGCATTTCGGACGGCGCGCCGGCGAGCTGCGTTTCCCAGTTGATCGCGCTCGACGACGGGAGAACGCTGCGCATATGAAGCGTCCAAGCGCCGCCGTCGCGGAGTTTACGGAGGTTCGGAAGTTCGTCCCAATTCACGTAGTGCGAGCCGAACCCGTCCGAGCCGATCCAAATAACGCGCTCGACGCCGACCGGCGATTTTTGAGCGTCTTGAGCGAACGACGCGACCGCGCCGACGACGAGGAAAAGAGCCGCAAACGTCGCGGCGACAATACTTTTGCGCATAACGAAACCCTTTCTAGCAAGCTCGACCTCGGACGGCGAACAAGACGCGTCGGCGCCGACGGTCGAAACGAGCGGAACGAAAAAAACGGCGAACCGTTGGAATGCGAGCGTTGTAAACGTTGAAAAACGAGGGGTTGCGGTCGAACGTCGTCGCGCTCCCGCCTCCGCCCCGACGTTATTATAACGCGGCGGCGAAGCGATTTCAACCAAAAAACGGGGGAAATCGCAAAAAAGAGGAAAATTAAGGAAAAAAGGGGAAAAACGCCCGGCAAACTCTCCAAAAGCGCCCGTCCGCCGACTTTTTCTTGACGCTGTGTCGCTTTTCGGATAAATAAGGCGCGGCGAAGCGTCGGCGGCGCGACGTCATAACGGAAGAAAGAGAATTAACGAGGGCCCGATAAGCAAAATGAGAAAAGCGTCAAGTTGTCGTAAAATAGAGAAAACTTATTTTTTCGTTAAAACGCTACTTAACGTCGCGAGTTTTGACGTTTATAATAAGCGCGACGTCGCGAGACGCCGTTTGACGCTTTTGGCCAAAGCCGCCTCAACCTTTCGGCGTCGGCGGGCGGTTGCGCGACGGCGCATCGCGGCGTTCGCTTTCGTCGGCTTTCCGATTTGAGAGGTCTCGGAGAGCGGGCGAGGCGGGCGTCCGCGGCGCGCGACTCTTTGAAAAGCCGGTTCTTAAAAAAGCGCGGAACTCTTGAAAACAAAAACGTTGGAGCGAAAGAACGGGATAAGTCGAACGAACGAAAATTTTTGAAAAAAAACGCCGAAAAACTTCGGAATTTTCTTGACGTCGCCCTTGACGACCGAGTATAATGAACGCGACGCCGTGCAAACGCGTTGTTCAAAACGACGGCGAAACGGCGTTCGGTCTTGAACGCGTCGATTCAACCCGCGGCGCAAAAATAGTTTGCGATAAAAGGATACAGGGCGATGAAACGAATTTTTTCGACAAAACTTTGGTTGCGGAACATAAACGCGGCTCTTTACGTCGGACTCGGTTTGACGACGCTTTGCGACGTCGCGACGCTCTTGCCGCAAAGCGCGTCGGCGCAAGAGGTTGAAAAAGACGCGCCGGAACGCTCGGAGGCCCCGAAAATCTCGCCGGAAGACGCGGAGAAGATACGGAAGGAAATCGACGAATTGTCGGCGTTGCGATACCAAGCGACGAACAATCACGAGTACGAAACTGCAATCCGCGCCGGAGAAAGGGTTTACGAGCTGACGATTCAACTCGAAGAGGCGAACGCTCGTTGGCGCGACGTTTACGTCCGGCGCGTCGCGGACGGGATTACCGAGAGCGTCAAGGACGAGGAGAAAGACGCGCCGGGCGTCAAGCGCGTTCGTCGAGCCGTCGGGCCGTCGAAACCGTTTTTACTTCAAAAGTTAGGCGCCGATTACGGTTATCTCGGCGATTGGGAAAAGGCGGAGGAATATTATCGTCGCGCCGGTTTGTACGAGCCGGAAAAGGCGAATTTCTATCTTTGGGCGAAGCCGCGAGCGCAGGTCGCGTTCGCTCGAGGGCGCTTTGACGAAACGTTCGACGTCGTTTGCGCGGCGGCGACCGGAATTCTCGAAAGGTTTGCGCTCGCGAAAGAGCGCGTTCCGGAAGAGGCGCCCGAGTTTGAAAAAAGACTCCGAACCGATTTTTGGAGCGCGTTGGCGGAAGTCGCGAAACCGATGAACTTTAGCAAGCCCAATCCTTGGCCTGCCGATACTCGGGGCTTGCTGAGAAAAGAGAGTTGGAAAGAAGCGGAAAAAAAATGGAAGGCGCGTTACGACGAAATAATGAAGACCTTCCCTGAGACGCCGGACGAGCGATTCGCGCTCTTGCGAGAGAATTTCGACGAACTGATGGAAAAGGTTGTCGAGCCGGAGTTTAAGCGTCGCGGCGAGCCGGAGGAATTTCGCGCCGAAGTCGAACTCTTGCGAGAACTCGCGGCGACGCAGGCGGAACTCGCCGACGCGCAATTTAAGCGGCGCGGCGGAGAAGGTTTGACGCAAAACGAATCGACGAAAGACGTTAAAGCCGAGAAAAGCGTCGAGTGAAAACGTTTCGACGACGAGGAAACGAAACGTTTTTGCGATATGATGTAAATAATGTTGATGCGGCGTAACGTTTTTTTTGAAAAAAAAGCGTTTTTCGTAGAAACGTTACTTGACGTCGTATGTATGCGGCGTATAATGGAGGCGACGTCGCAAGAAACCGTCCGACGCTTTTGGATTAGTCTGCCTCAACCTTTCGGCGTCGGCATGTTTGCGACGGCGCGTCGCGGCGTTTGGCTTCGTTCGTTTTCCGATTTGAGAGGTCCGGAAGGCGGGCGGGGCGGGCGTTCGCGGCGCGCGACTTTCTTTTTTCGTTTTTAGTGCGGGTTTGTTTTTTCTTGAAACAAGGCGAACGTCGGGCGAACGCGGCGGCTTGTCGCGTTTAGGGAAGAAAGTCGTTTTAAGCGGAATTTAGGCGACGTCGGCAAAGTTTGCGGGCGCAAATGTTAAGAAGCGGAGAAAAGGGGCGTTTTTCGGACGTTTTCGACGCGTCGGGGCCTTCCCAAATCGCGTTTTTCGGGTATAATAACGAAGATTAGCGAGCGTTTCCCGCCCCTCGGACGGCGAAACGGGCCGTCGCCGTTTTGTGTTCGGCGCTCGGTCGTCGAAGAAACCCGTCCTCGCGCAAAATCCTCTTCAATATTTTGAGGTTATCCGATGTTGAAAGTCGTTCTTCCCGACGGTAATGAAAAAAGTTTCGAAAATCGCGTTCGTCCGATCGACGTCGCCGCTTCGATCGGCTCCGGCTTGGCCAAAGCGACGGTCGCCGCGATCGTTACGACGCCCGACGTTTGCGACGACGCCGGAAATCCGGTCGCCCAAACGATTTCCGCTTCCGAATTTTTGCCGGAGTCGGGAACGGTCGAACTGCGCCTCTTGACGAAAAAAGACGCCGAAGCGCTCGACATTATGCGCCACTCCTGCGCTCACGTGATGGCGCGCGCCGTCATGCGCCTTTATGAAAACGTCCAGCTCGCGTTCGGCCCGACCGTCGAAAACGGCTTCTATTACGACTTCTGGAAGGAAGAGCCGTTCACGGAAGACGATTTCGCGAAGATCGAAGCCGAAATGGCGAAGATTATCAAGGAAGACGAGCCGTTCGAACGGATCGAAACGAGTCGCGACGAAGCGATCGCATTGCTTAAAGGCGCCGGGCAATCGCTGAAAGTCGAACACCTCGAAACCGGCCTCGGCGAAGAGGAAACGGTCTCGTTCTACCGTCAAGGCGAGTTCCTCGACCTCTGCCGCGGGCCGCACATTCCGTCGCCGAAATTCATCGGGGCGTTCAAAATTATGTCGACGTCCGCCGCGTACTGGAAGGGCGACGCGAACAACCAAAGCCTCCGCCGCGTTTACGGGACGGCGTTCTTCGACAAAAAAGAACTCGACGCCTACCTGACGCAGCTCGAAGAAGCGAAAAAACGCGACCACCGCGTCCTCGGGAAGCGGCACGAACTCTTTATGGTCGACCCGAAAGTCGGCTCCGGCCTCGTCGTTTGGCTTCCGAAGGGCGCTATCGTCCGTCGCGAACTCGAAAACTTCCTTTACCAAGAGTTGCTCAAGCGCGAATATCAGCCGATGTACTCGCCGGTCATTTGCCGCGTCGAGCTGTTCGAAACGTCCGGGCACTACCCGTATTACGCCGACAGCCAATTCCCGCCGATGGAAGTCGACGGCGGCGACCGCTATTTGCTCCGTCCGATGAACTGCCCGCTGCACGTTTCCGTTTACGACTCGAAACCGCGCAGCTACCGCGAGTTGCCGTTGCGCTTGGCGGAATTCGGGAACGTTCACCGCTTCGAACAATCGGGCGAACTCAACGGCTTGACCCGCGTTCGCGGCTTCACCCAAGACGACGCGCACATCTTCTGCACCGAAGAGCAAGTCGAGCAAGAGTTTAAGAACTGCGTCGATATGACGCTGATGGTCTTGCGCACGATGGGCTTCGAAGATTACGAAGTTCGCCTGAGCTTCCGCGACTGGACGAGTTCGAAATACGTCGGCGACCCGGAAAACTGGAAGAAGGCGCAAGACGCGCTCGAACGAGCGTGCCGCGAAATGGACTTGCCGAAGTTGGAAGTCGTCGAAGGCGAAGCGGCGTTTTACGGCCCGAAAGCGGACTTCGTCGTCCGCGACTGCCTGGGCCGCAAGTGGCAGCTCGGGACGATTCAGCTCGACTACAACCTGCCGTCGGCGGACCGTTTCGACTTGAAATATATCGGCCCGGACGGCGAGTTGCACCGTCCGGTGATGATTCACCGCGCGCCGTTCGGTTCGTTCGAACGCTTCACCGGCATTTTGATCGAACACTTTGCGGCGGCGTTCCCGACGTGGTTGGCGCCGGAGCAAGTTCGCATCCTGACGATTAGCGAAAAGTTCGACGATTACGCGAAGCAAGTGCAAAAACGCATGCGCGAAGCCGGTTTGCGCGTCTCGTGCGACCTGCGCTCGGAAAAGATCGGCGCGAAGATTCGCGACGGTCGCAACGATTTGATTCCGTACCTCTGCGTCGTCGGCGCGAAGGAAGCGGAGAGCGGCTCGGTCGGCGTTCGCGGTCGCAAACAAGGCGAGATGGGCGCGATTCCGGTCGAAACGTTTATCGCCGACGTGAAAGCGGAAATCGCGGAACGCCGTCGTTAATCGACGTCGCGTTGAAAACGGAACGACGTAAACTCGGCGGTTGAGCGGTTTGCGTCGTCGGAACAAGAAGAAACGTCGAGCGGATTTCGGTTCGCTCGGCGTTTTTTGGGGCGCCGCTCAAACGCGTTCGACGCTTTGTCGCGCGACGTCGGCAAGCGCGATTTTTTGCGTTTTTCTCTTTTTTCCCGCTCTCCTTGGGGGCGCGTCGGCGACTTTTTTTGCTTTTTTTTCGTTTTTTTTCTCTTCTTCTTCTTTTTCCTTGCTTTAGACTTGGCGCGGCGTTATACTAACGGTATTGAATAAAAGCGTTCGCGACGGGAAAGTCGGAACGCGATTTTCAAAAACGTTGAAACCGAGGAGGAAGCGCAATGTCGGACGACGAGAAGAAACAAATCGCGAAACTTAAAGGCGCGACGACGCGACGGCTCCGAAAGCTCTGCGCGCAACATTTAGAACCGCTTGGATTTAAGAAAGACGGCGGGCAGTTTTGGTTCCGAACGACGAACACGTTGCGTCAAAATTTCCATTTTTCTTTCGTTAACGGCGCCAAAGTGTTTTGCGAGCGTTCCTTCGCGTATCTTCCCGATTTCTCTTGTTGGAGCGACGCGCCGCAAGACTCGAAAACGCAAGAGGCGCTCGAACGTTTTCGCAGCGCCAAATTTAAAAGTTTTGAAGTCGGCGCCGTGCAATCGCTCGTTCGCGCCGACCCGATGGGTTGGGACTTTCCGCCGGAAAACGACGACGTTGAAATCATACTGAACCAAGCGGAAAGTTTTTTAACGACGAACGCGATTCCGTTTTTTGAACGTTACCAAGAGGCGAACGACGTCTTGCGCGGTTATCTTGCCGGCGTCCCGGAAACCGATATTTTCGGGTTTGGCGGCAACGTGTTTTGGGTTCCGTTTTACTTTGCGACAACGTATTTTCATAACGGCGCTTACGAGGAAGCGGCGGCGAGTTTTGACCAAGCCGTGGAGGAAACGCTTGACGCGTGCAGGCGAATGAGCCCCGATTGGCTCGATCCGCAAACCGGCTGGTTAAGGGAAGACGATTCGTTCCGCGTCTATATGGACGCCGCGAAAATCGGCGCCGATTGTATGCGACGACTTGTCGAGTCGCAAGGGAAAGCGGGCGAGTAACCGCGACTCGGCGTCAATAAAATAAAGCGATGCGACGTCGTTTAACGAGGTTGACGCGGCGTCGACGTTGAAAAACGACGCGGCGTCAAGTTGTGGGCGCGACAAGAAGTAATTAACGCCGAGACGCTTTGAAGTTTACTTGGCGTCGTCGGCGTTTTTTTGTTGCAATTTCGACGCGTCGTCGGCGGTTGACGACTCCGCTTTAAGTTGTTAATTGGAACGAGTTTGAGGCGTTAAAAGTCGCGCGGTTTCAGCGCTTGGTAAACGCGTTCGAACTCGTCGTTCGAGTTAAATTGGACGACGAGCTTGCCCTTGCCCTTGTCGTTCGACGTCAGTTTCACCTTCATGCCGAGCCAAGTGCGGAACTGTTGCTCGAGGTCGCGAACGCGCGGGCTAACTTCCGGTTTCGCAACGGGTTTCTTGCCGGCGTCGGGGGGAAGGAAGTCGGCGCCGTCCAAAAATTCTTGAACGATCTTCTCCGTTTGACGGACGCTCAAACGTTCGTTGACAACGCGTCGCGCCAATTCGAGCTGATCCCATTCTTCGAGCGGAAGGAGGGCCCGGGCGTGTCCCTGCGTCAGTTCGCCGCGCCGCACCGACGACTGAATCTCCTCCGGCAAGTCGAGCAATCGCAACAGGTTCGAAACGGTCGAGCGGTCGAGGTCGAGGCGTTTGGCCAGTTCGTCGTGCGTCCCGCCGTATTGGTCGAGGTAATTGCGGAACGCGGCGGCTTTTTCGATCGCGTTTAAGTCTTTGCGTTGAATGTTTTCCGTCAACGCGAGTTCGGCGGTCGTTCGGTCGTCGACGTCGAGCAAACAGGCCGGAACTTTCGTCCAACCGGCGAGTTTCGCGGCGCGGTAACGGCGTTCCCCGGCGACGATTTCGAAACGTTCGCCCTTGCGGCGCAAGACGATAGGTTGAATCATTCCGTGTCGCTTGACGCTGGAGGCGAGTTCCTCCATCTCCGCTTGGTCGAAGTCGACGCGCGGCTGGAACGGGTTGCGGTCGATCAGGTCGAGCGGGACTTCCGACGCGGCGCGACCGACGGCGAAGGCGTCCAACACGCGTTCTTTTTCGTCTTCGGCGACGTCGACGGCGGTGCGCGTCGGGCTCGGTTTCGGTTGCGACGCGGCGGAAGTCGCCGGTTTCGAAGCGTTTGCGTCGGCGGTTTTCGCGGTCGGGAAGGGGACGGTCGCCGGCGCGTCGGAAACGGCGGCGTCGAGAGAGCCAAGCGTCGTTTCGGCGGGCGCGGAAGCGGTGGAAGTCGCGGCGTTCGAAGCGTTTGCGTTGACGGACGAGGCGACGTCGGCGGCGGCGCTCGAGCCGAACTCCGACGCGTCGACGGCGACCGGTTGCGCGGCCGCGACCTTGCCCAAAAGGGCTTCGAGCCCTCGACCTAAACGTTTTTCCTTAGACACGTTCCAAAACCTCCATACAAAGTTCGATGTAAGCGCGCGCTCCTCGCGAACGGGGCGCGTAGTCGACGATCGATTTTCCGTGGCTCGGCGCTTCGCTGACGGCGACGTCGCGAGGTATCGTCGTTTTGAAGACGATTTCGCCGAAAAAGTCGCGAACTTCCCGCTCGACTTCCCGCGTCAGTTCGAGGGACGGGTCGCACATCGTCAACGCGACCCCGCCGTATTGGAGCGAAGCGCCGTCGCGACGCATCGCCTCGCCGATCACTTCGATCATTTGAACGAGACCCTCCATCGCGAAATATTCGCATTGGATCGGCGTCAGCACCTCCGTCGACCAAGCGAGCGCGGCGCGGGTCAACGGCCCGAGCGACGGCGGGCAGTCGATCAGGACGAAGTCGTATCCCTGCGTTTCTCGGGCGAGTTGACGCGTCATTCGTTGGAAACGGTTCGGATCGTCCGCGGCGGCCAAGCGCTCGACGTCGCCGAAACGACGGCAACCGGGGAGAACGTCGAGTCCCGACGTCGAAGCGCGGAGCGTTTCGCGAATCGGAGCGCCGACGACGAGCGGGTGGCGCGGCGTCGGGTCGAAACCGAGGCCGCTCGTCGCGTTGCACTGCGGGTCGAGATCGATCAGCAGCGTTCGGGAACCGGCGCGCGCGAATCCGGCGGCGAGGGAAATCGCCGTCGTCGTTTTGCCGACTCCGCCTTTTTGATTAGCGACGCTGATAACTCGAACCATAACGAAAACGATTTTTAGGGGAATAAATTAAAATCGGAACCGACGGAAAGACGCGGTAAACGTCGAGCGCGACCGACGCGGGGGGAAGCGGGCGTCGAACGCGCTTGTCGGGAGAGTATAACAGGAACCGGCGTTTGACGGAACGGCAATTTCTAAATTTTTTTCGGAATTGGCGTCGGAGCGAGCCCGACGAAGGAAAAAGCGAATCAAAACGGGAGGAAACGGAGGGCGGCGGTCGATAAAATCGGCGTCGAGACGGAAAGAAAACTTGACGCGACGGCGTTTCTTTTTTATACTGACGGCGTATTATTGTCGGTTCGACCGTTGGGATCGGCGTCGTCGTTAGCGGACGGTCGACTGGAATATTGGGAATAACCGTTGTAATCGTCGCAATCCTTGGAGGCGACGAAGAGTTTTGGTCGACAATGGACGAAAAACGCTCGCCGCGCTCGATTTTTGAATCGAGTTTGGAAATCAAATGTCTCTTTTTTTTCGGCGTCGCGCTGGCGATCGTTATTTTGATTAGCGTTCTTCTTTATTATAAAGCGACAAAATCGCAAGTCGAGGCGCAAAATCCCTTAATGGGAAAATTATTGAGCGAACGCGAATTTTTGTTGATGCATATCAAAGGGCTGACCTCCGAAAAAACTAAAGACGGCGCTTCCGGCGGCGACGGAGCCGATTTAAACGATTTTATCGATTCGATGGCTTCGTTGAGCGAAGAAATCGGCGGGCAAACGGAGCGCGCTCGCTTTGAAACGCGTCTCATTCGAATGCGAAGCGGTTCGACGACCGATTCTAGCGATTCCGTCGACTTTTACGATTCTCCTGACGGGCCGCGGGACGAGTTCGAGCGGAAGTTGATCGACGAACTCTTGGCGACCGCTCCGACCGAGCAAGGCGAAGGACAAAATCGGGCGATCGAGCGGACGGACGACGACGGACGCTATCATTATTATCAGCCGTTGCGGATCGACCGCTCGTGCTGGAACTGCCATCGCGAAATAATGGGGGACGCGTCGATCGATTTGGGCGCGCCGCTCGGCGTCGTGCAGGTAACGATTCCGGAACCGCCGGCGAACAAGGAGCGAGCGCGGTTTTGGACGCTTTTGCTCGGGGGCGCCATCGTCGTCGCTTTTTTGGGGCTGATCGCGTTTTACGTCGTGATTCGCGTCGCGATCGTGAAGCCGTTGCGGAGCTTGCGAGAGGTCAGCGAGGCGATCGGGCGCGGCGACGTGTCGAAGCGAGCGGAATTGCGCACCGGCGACGAGTTCGAGGCCCTCGGCGCGGCGTTCAACCAGATGATGAAATATTTGGTCGCGACGCACGAAAAGTTAAGGTTGCTTAACTCTCAGCTGGAGAAAAAAGTCGACGAACTCGCGCAGGCGAACTGGCAACTTTACGAGATGAACCGCGTCAAGTCGGATTTTATGGCGACGATGAGCCACGAGCTTCGGACGCCGCTCAACAGTATTCTCGGTTTTAGCGACGTGTTGAGTTCGATTCAAACGCTCGACGAGAAACAAAAGCGATACGTCAATAATATTAATAAGTCGGGGAGGGCGTTGTTGAATATGATCAATAACGTTCTCGACTTGGCGCGCGTCGACGCCGGACGGCTTCAAGCGCGGTTGAGCGAGTTCCGTATCGAAGCGGTCGTTTTGGCGCAGTGCGATATGGCGAAACCGCTCGTCGACAAGAAAAATCTCGAGCTGACGACGCGTTTTGCGGAAAATTTGCCGAAAATGCGTCAGGACGAAGCGCGGATTCAGCAGATTTTGAACAATTTGCTGTCGAACGCGATCAAATTCACTCCGGAAGGGGGGCGGATTCAGGTCGAGATCGACCGAGTGTTCCGCGCTCCGCTTTATCCGCGAGCGTTCGGCGGCGGAGCGAACGAGCCGATACCGTTCCTTGAAATGAAGGTGGTCGACTCCGGCGTCGGGGTCGCGTTGGAGGATCGGCAAATTATTTTCGAGAAATTCCGGCAAGGGAAGAGCGCGACCGAAGGAAATCCGATGACGCGCGAACACTCCGGGAGCGGACTCGGGTTGTCGATCGTGAAAGAACTCTGCAAATTGCTCGAAGGCGAGGTAACGCTCGAAAGTCAGCCGGGATTTGGGAGCGTTTTCATCGTTTCGCTTCCTTGGGAACTGAATTTGTCGGTTTTAACGGAATCGCCGATTAAAGCGGAAATCGACTCCTTTACGAAAGCGGGAGCGGGACGGAAACCGGGGACGCGTCCGCTCGACGAGAAGTAAAGGTCGAACGAAACGGCGAACGCGCTCTTGAACGCGCTAAAAACGGGCTCGCAAGAACGTTTTTAGCGCGTTTGTTTTTAGAATGAAGGAAATAGACAAAACGCGCGTTGGGCAAAGCGAGACGAAGACGAGAACGAGCGAAAACGAAATTTTTACCGCGTATTAATAAATAGGGGGAAATTTTTATTAAGGGCAAAGAACGCGTCCGCGTCGAGAGGGGGGCAAAGGCGAAAAGCGTTGGCAAACGACGAAAAGTTGGGAAAAAATCGAAGGGCGCGCGCGTTGCTCCTTGACTTTTTTGCCGTTTGCTGTATCATAAACGATAAAATTGCGTTTTTCCGCCGAAAGTTCGCCGAACCGACCCGCGACCGCGAGCGACCGCGTTCCGCAAAGCGCGCCGCGACGGAAAGATAGCGCGCCGAAATAATCGTTAAAGTTGGAAAAACCTTGCGAAGTCGCTTGAAAAAAGGGCGGCGTATTCGTCAAAGATTCGGTTTTTATGTTTGACTTTGCGCAATTTTAAAATTATAATAGACGCGGCGTCTAGAGTTTGGACTCGGGCGTTGTTTTGGCATAAAGCGGCGTCGACGGTTCGAACGGCGACCTCGACTCGATAACGTTAGTTTGTTGAAAGTAACGGTATGAATCCCGAAGAAGTGTTGCGTATTGTCGAACAAATCCACCTTGCGCGTAAGATCGACAAAGAAACCGTCTTTGTCGGCGTCGAACAAGCGCTTGTGATCGCGGCGCGCAAACATAGCGACGCCGGCGACGACGCGAACGTCGAAGTGTATATCGATCGTCAAACGGGCGAAATCAACGCGTATCGAGACAACGTGCCGCTGACGCCGGAGGAAATCGCCGAACGTATCGGCGCGCAAACCGCCAAACAGGTGATCATCCAAAAAATTCGCGACGCCGAACGAGACGCGATTTACGAAGAATACGCTCCGCAAGTCGACCAGTTGATCGTGGGGAAAGTGCATCGCAACGAAGGCGGCGCGACGTTGGTTACGTTGCCGAACGTCGAGGCGATTTTGCCGCATTCGGAAAAAATTCCGGGCGAAACGTTGCATCCGGGCGACCGCGTTCGTTTTTTGGTCGTCGAAGTCCGCAAGGCCGGTTCGAAGGTGAAGGTGATATTGAGCCGTTCGCGTCCTCTTCTCGTTCGTCGGCTTTTCGAGCAAGAAGTGCCGGAAATCGTCGAGGGCGTCGTCGAAATTAAAGAAGTGAGCCGCGAGCCCGGGCATCGCGCGAAAATCGCCGTGGCGTCGAACGACCCGCGAATCGATTTGGTCGGCGCCTGCGTCGGCGTTCGCGGCGCGCGCAGTCGCAACGTAACCGAAGAACTTAACGGCGAACGGGTCGACGTCGTTCCGTGGAGCGACGATCCGGCGCAATTCATTCAATCGGCGTTGAAACCGGCCGCCGTCGACGAAGTGATCCTGTGCCCGATGTTGGGGCGCGCGATCGTTCTCGTGCAACGCGACCAACGTTCCTTGGCGATCGGACGCCGCGGTCAAAACGTCCGCTTGGCCAGCAAACTTTGCGGCTGGGACGTCGATATTATGACGCGCGACGAATTGGACGAAATGCTCGATAAAGCGATGGAAGCCTTCGTGCAAATCGAGGGCGTAACGGTCGATTTGGCCAATCAGCTCGTCGGCGAAGGCGTTCTGTCTTACGACGACCTTTCGATCGTCGAGACCGACGACCTGGTCGAGTTGGGCGGACTGACCGAAGAACAAGCGCTCGCGATCTCCGACGAAGCCGAACGTCGCGCGGAAGCCGCCGACGATTTGACGCGAGTCGACGGCGTGTCGCGAGAAATGGCCGAACGTTTGGTCGGCGGCGGCGTTTCGTCTTACGAAGAGCTGGCGACCGCGTCGGTCGATAAGTTGGTCGAGTCGGTCGGCGTTTCGGAAGAAGAAGCGCAAGCCGTTGTCGCCGTCGTGAAACGTCGCGGCGACGCGTTGGCGGAATTGTCGAAAATTAAAGGCGTTGCGCCCGATTTGGCCGAGCGTTTAGTGGGCGAAGGAATTGTTTCGCGTCGCGGATTGGCGGACGCTCACGCCGATAAATTGGCGCGAAAACTCGGCGTTCCGCGCGAAAAAATGCAACTGATCGTCGAAGAGGCCAAGCGTTATTGCGAAGCGATGGACGCGAGTCAAGCGGCGGTCGCGCAAGACGGCGCCGGGAACGGCGTTTCCGAGGACGCTCGTTCGTAAAACGTCGTTAACGCGTCGTAGGAAAACGGAACGCGTCGACGCGGCGCGTTCCTTACGCGACGTCGACGCCGTGCGAAACGGCGGCGCGTCGCCGGTAAAAACGATAAAACTTTTGAGGGCTTTAGGGCGCGTAATCGGCGTTCGCAACGCGGCGTGTCGTCGTTTGTTCGAAATTTGTATCGGCAAACCTTCCTCGGTAATTTGAAATTATATTCGCGAGTTAAGGCGGCGCGCGACGCGTCGCCGGGCGGAGAATCTTTGCGAGTATCCAGTTGAGAAAAGAGTAACGTACATTGTCGATTCGAATTTACGCGTTGGCTAAACAGCTCAAAAAAGAGAGTAGGGAACTGGTCGAAATCTGCAAGAAATTGGGACTCGACGGCAAGGGGTCTCCTTTGGCCAGTTTGACCGACGAAGAAACGAAAGTGGTCGTCGATTATTTTGAAAAATCCGATAGCGCGCCGGCTCGCCCGACCTCGCAGTCCTTCTTGGAGGAAACGGAAACCGCCCCGATGCGCAAACCTCCCGTTCTTTCGCCTCCGACCGGCAAGGTGCCCGTGTTGCGACCCGCCCGCACTCCGCGCTTGCCCGATTTGGCGCGTCTGAAGACGGAAAACGCGGAAGCCGCCGAAGCGGCCCCGGTTGAAACGAGCGCCGCGCCTGAAGAACCGGTCGCCGTTGAAAAGACGGTCGAACCTGTCGCCGCGCCTGAAGAATCGGTCGCCGTTGAAAAGACGGTCGAACCTGTCGCCGCGCCGGAAGAACCTGTCGCCGTTGAAAAAACGGTCGAACCTGTCGCCGCGTCGGAAGAACCGGTCGCCGTTGAAAAGACGGTCGAATCTGTCGCCGCGTCGGAAGACGCGTCGCTCGCGCCGAAGGAAACGAGCGTCGTCGAAACGCCGGTCGCCGAAATTCCGGAACAAAAAAAGGAAAAAAGCGACGACGCGACCGTTGAAAATAAACAAGAAGACGAAACCGTTTCCTTGGCCGCGAAACCGGTCGCGAAACCCGTCGTCGAAAAGAAACAACCTTTGCGCGACGTTATCGACCGTCGCGATTCTCAACGAAAACCGCGCGAACGCGACGCCGCCCGTCGCGACGTTAAGCCGATCGATTCGCGCCCGATTCGCCCGATTCCTCCGATTATGGCGCAACAAGATTCTCGAATGCAAGTCCTTGAAGAGATGAAGCGACCGCCGATGATTACTCCGCCGCACGGAGATCGTATGCGCGTCGTCGAATTGCCGAGGAAGCCGAAAAAAGACGACTCCGGCGCGACGCCGCGAGCGAACGCCCCGAAACCGGGCGTTACTATTCACCTGGCGCCGCTTCCGCCGCAAGCTCCGAAACCCGTTAAAAAAGCGACGAAAGAGCCCGCTCCGCAAAAACCGGAAATGCGCTTGCCGCCGGAAGTTATTCGCGCCGCCGCTCGCGGGGCGCGACCGTTGACCGAGCATTTGCGCGAGCAAGAGGAACGTCGTCGACAAAGCGAGCTTGCCGCTAAATCGAAAGACGGGAAAGACGCGCGTAAATTCGGCGATTCGACCGCTCGCGACGCGTCGCGAGGGCGCGACGACCGCAAAAACGGCGACCCGCGCAAAATCGGGTTCGGCGAGTCGGGCGGCTCCGATTACGGCGCGTCGAAAAATCGCGGCAAAGGCAAGGGCGGCAAAGATCGCGGCGAAACCGAGGGGCGCGTCGATATGCGCAACGCGACGCGCCGCGGCGGCAATCAACGTTTTCGCGACGACGACGACGCGTATCGTCCGGTGCGTTCGAAAGGGAACCGTAAAGAGAAGGGCGCCGCGTCCGCAGTTACGGCCCCGCGTAAAGGAGACGTTGTGATTGAAACGCCTTGCACCGTAAAACAATTCGCCGAAACGACCGGGATTTCCGTCGCCGTCGTCATCAAGAAATTGATGGAACTCGGCTATATGTTCACGTTGAACCATTCGTTCGACGCCGAGGTCGCCGAACTTTTGGTCGTCGCGCTCGATTTGAAGGCGACGGTGAAAAAAGAAGCGACGCTCGAAGAACAATACGTCGATTCCGCGTTCGACCAAGTCGACCCGGAAGAGTCCCTCAAACCGCGCGCGCCTGTCGTTACTTTCCTCGGGCACGTCGACCACGGGAAGACCTCCTTGCTCGACCGTATTCTTCACCTGCACGTCGTTTCCGGCGAAGCGGGCGGGATCACCCAGCATATTCGCGCGTATCGCGTTTCGACGCCGGGCGGCGACGTAACCTTCGTCGACACGCCGGGCCACGAAGCGTTCACCGAAATGCGCGCTCGCGGGGCGAACTGCACCGACGTCGCCGTTTTGGTCGTCGCCGCCGACGACGGCGTGATGCCGCAAACGGAAGAAGCGATCAGCCACGCGAAAGCGGCGGGCGTTCCGATCGTCGTCGCGTTGAACAAAATGGACTTGCCGGGCGTCAACCGCGACAAAGTGATCCAAGAACTCGCGACGAACGACCTGATGCCGAGCGAATGGGGCGGCGACGTCGAAATCGTCGAAACGAGCGCGACGACCGGTATGGGCGTCGACGAGTTGCTCGAAACGCTCCTTACCGTCGCCGAATTGCACGAACTGAAAGCGAACCCGGATCGCCGCGCGACCGGCGTCGTGTTGGAAGCGTCGTTGCAAGCGGGCGAAGGCGTCGTCTGCAAGGCGTTGGTGCAAAAAGGAACGTTGAAAGTCGGCGACGTCGTTCTCTGCGGCTCGGCTTACGGTCGCGTCCGCGCGATGACCGACACGCTCGACGCTCGCAAACGTTTGAAGGAAGCCGGGCCGAGCGTTCCGGTTTCGCTCACCGGGCTCGACGTCGCGCCGGCCGCCGGGAGCAAGTTCGTCGTCTTGGAAGACGTTTCGGTCGCCCGTCAAATCGCCGAAGAACGCGCGAAACGGGAACGCGAAGTCGAATTGGCCGACGTTCAATCGCACGTTACGTTGGAAAACCTCTTCGAGCGGATGAACTCCTCGAAACAGCAAACCTTGAACGTCATCGTTCGCGCCGACGTTCGCGGTTCGATCGAAGCGATTCGCAAGGAGATGGGCAAACTCGACCACCCGGAAGTCAAGGTCAAGATTTTGCAAGCGTCGGTCGGCGGCGTTACCGAGGCGGACGTTTACTTGGCGGACGCGTCGGACGCGATTATCGTCGGGTTCAACGTCGTTCCGGACGAAGGCGCTCGCGCGTTGGCCGAAAAGAAAAAGATTCAGGTGCGCCGTTACGACGTCATTTACAAGCTGACCGAAGATATTCGCGCCGCGCTCGAAGGGATGTTGAAGCCGATCGAGCAAGTGAAGGAACTCGGGCGCGCGTTGGTGCAACGAGCGTTCAACATCAGCCGCGTCGGAACGATCGCCGGTTGCCGCGTTATGTACGGCGTGATCGAGCGCGACTGCCGAATCCGCGTCATTCGCGACAGCCGAATTATCGGCGATTATCAGCTCGACACCTTGAAGCGCGAGAAAGACGACGTCAAAGAAGTTCACGACGGGTACGAATGCGGTATGAAGTTGAAAAACTTCAACGACGTCAAAGAAGGCGACGTGCTTGAAGCGTACAAAATCGAAGAGGTCGCCCGCACGTTCTGACGTCGGGAAAGAACGAACGTCGCGACCGCGCGTCGCGGCGTCGGTTCTCGCCCGATGAAAACGCGAATTTGAGTCGAGATTTTCTCGCGGCGTTGGGAAAATTCGTTTAAATTCGCGTTTTTTCGTCGAACGCGTCGAAACCGACCGCGAGTCGGCGAAACGACGCTAACTAAGGTAACGATAAAACGGAGCGAAAGGAGAAACGATGGCTTCTCGAAGAACGTTAAAAGCGGCCCAAGCGATTCGCGAGGTCGTCGCGACCTCCCTCTTGACGGACTTGAAGGATCCGCGCGTCGAAACGACGACGATTACGAAAGTCGAAGTTTCCGCCGATATGCGCAACGCGAAGGTCTTCTTTATGATTCGCGGAGGCGAAGCGAAAGAGCGGTTGGCGTTGAAGGGCCTGCAAAGCGCCGCCGGATATTTGCAGCAAAAATGCGCGAGACGTATCGACGCTCGTTACACGCCGAAACTTTCGTTCGAAGTCGACGAAGGCGTTAAAAACCAACTCGAAGTTTTGCGTATTCTCGCCGAAGAACGTCGGGCGAAAGAAGCGGCCGAGCCCGAAATCGACGAGGACGACGAGTTCGAAGAAGAAGAGGAATGGGAAGAGGACGAAAACGAGGCGGACGAAGACGACGCCGACGATTCGAAGGCGAACGATTGAGCGCCCCTCCGGCGACGATAAACGCTCGGGCGTCGGAGGTTGTTTTCGGGAACGCGTTTATAAAGCGGCGCGGCGTCGGCGTTTGAAGTCGAACGTCGCGTCGCGTCGAGGGACGTCGAGAGCGTCGGAGAAAAAATGAGTTCGCGTCAAAAAGAATTTAAGAAACTTTATAAAAAGCTGAAAAAACGTTATCCCGACGATCCGGTCGTTTTGTCGCGCGACCGTAAACTGCTTGAACACCTCGTTTTCGCGGTCTTTTTGGAAAACGCGAAACGCGAGGCCGCTTGCGCCGCTTTCGCCGCGATGGAGCGGTATTATATCGATTGGAACGAAATTCGCGTTTCGACCGCGAACGAAATCGCCGACGTCGTCGACACGATTCCGGACGCGTCGCAAGCCGGCGAGCGGTTGCGCCGTTTGTTGCAATGGATTTTTGACGCGACTTATAAGTTCGACCTCGAAGAGTTGCGCGCGCAAGGGAAGACCGCCGTTCTCGAATTTTTGAAAACGGTTCCGTTTTCGACGCCCTTTATGAACGATTACGCGGCGCTGTTCGGGTGCGGCGAAGGGACGTTGCCTCTGTCCGAAGGCGCGTTGCGAGCCTTGCGTCTTCTCGATTTTATCGTCGTCTCCGCGGACGGGCGCGAAATTGCGCCGGAACTCGACGGCGCGTTTGAAGGCGACGAAGCGCTCGACTTCTTTTTCGCGTTGCACGAGTTGGGCGTCGAAATGCTCGACGACGAACTCCGGCCCGACGCGATTAAGTTTTTGCGCTCGATCGACGCGGCGGTCGACGAACGCTCTTGGAAGCCGTTTGTCGAACCGACCGGCCCGACCGATCCGCGCGAAATCGCTCGATTGGTCGCGAAGCAAGAAAAGCGACAAAAACGCGCTTCGACGCCCCTCATCGACGAAATCGATATGCTCGACGACGCGATCGAAGCCGACGACTTGGACGGCGACGATTTGTTGACTAAAGACGCCGACGACGGTTACGGCAAAGCGTTTGGCGCCGACGAAACGAACGTCGACGACGATTCCGCGTTCGGAATGATGAAAAAACGCGCTCGCAAGAATTTAGGGCGAGACAAGGGCGTCGGCGAAGAAACGGCGGCGGCTCGCAACGGCGGGCTTTATTCCGATTTTTATTCGACCGGCGAGCGCGATCTTTTCGCTTTTGAAGACGCCGCGGACTTCGAAACCGAAAAACGCGTCGGAGCCAAATCGAAGAAAAAGCGGCGCGTCGACGAAGAAGCCGACGCGAGCGAGGAAAATTGGACGGACGAAGCCCCGAAAACGCGGAAAAAGGCGCGCGGCGGCGAAGAGGACTCCGATTCCGACGAGAAATCGGAGAAAAAGGACGCGAAAAAAAGCGCGAAAAAGTCCGCGAAAAAAGAGACGAAAAGCGCGGACGAAAGCGGCGAGGAAGCGGACGCGGAGTTCGGTCGCAAGCCGAAGTCGCGAGCGAAGGGAAAGACGAATAAAAACGAAGGGCCGGACGACGGCGCGGCGACTTAAGCGCTGCGAAGAGCGGCGTTTAACGCAATGAAGTCGTTGCGGCGTCGTCGAGCGTTCGCGCGTTTGGGGAAGCGGCGACGGCGCGACGGCGTAAAATTGAATATCGATTGTTTTTTCTTTTTGGCGAGGAGAATCTGATGGCTGGGCATTCCCATTGGGCCGGTATTAAACATAAAAAAGCCTTGATCGACGCGAAACGCGGGAAACTGTGGAGCAAATTGGCGAAGGCGATCATCGTCGCGGCGAAGCAAGGCGGCGGCAATCCCGACGAAAACATCCGGTTGCGCGCGGCGATCGACGAAGCGAAGGCGGTCAGCCTCCCGAAAGAAAACATTATTCGAGCGATCAAACGCGGCACCGGCGAACTCGACCCGGTCGAACTCGAAGAAGTGTTGTACGAAGGGTACGGCCCGAACGGCGTCGCGGTGATGGCGGCCGGTTTGACCGACAATCGCAACCGCACCGCGCCGGAAATCCGCAAAATTTTCGAAGTTTGCGGCGGTAAAATGGGCGCGTCCGGCTGCGTCTCTTGGAACTTCGACAAAAAAGGCGTCGTCGAAATTCCGGTCGACCAAAAGGGCGAGGAAGAGATGATGGAACTCGCGATCGAAGCGGGCGCCGACGACGTCGCGACGAACGAAGATTCTTACGAAGTGCAATGCGAGCCGGAAGCGTTCGACGGCGTTCTCGCCGCGTTCGAACAAGCGGGTTTGCATCCGGAACACTCGGAAATCGCTTACGTTCCGCGCGACACGATGGAAATTAAAGACCTCGAAACCGCGAAAAAAGCGATGAAGTTGATGGACGCGCTCGACGAACACGAAGATATTCAAAAAGTGTCCGCTAACTTCGTTATCGCGCCGGAAATTTTGGCGCAACTCGAAGCGGAGTAAAATTGGACGGAGCTTGGCGCTAAGGAGCGGCGCGTTCGGCGGCTTGAAAACGTCGTTCGCGCCGTCGCGAAAGCGCGATTTTAGTCGGCTCCAACGGGAAACGGGCGACGCAAAGCGCGTCGGCCCGTTTTGTTTTTCTTATTTTCTTCCGTTTTCTCCCGTCGATCGCTTCGATGAGTTCTCGCGACAATAAAAAACGCTCTGTTTACGCGCCGACGGTTCCGTATTTTATCGCCGTCGCGTCGGGGATTCTCGCGGACGCTTGGTTTGCGCCCGGTTTTCAATTTTGGGCGGTTTTGGCCTTTGGAGCCGCCGTCGTTAACGTCGTTCTCTTTGTACGAGATTGGAAACGGCGTTCGTCGGCGGAGAAATCGACGTTAAAAAAGGAGGTTTGCGTAAACAACGCGGTTTTGGCGGACTGCCTCGAAGGTTGCGACGGCGATTCCGAGACCGAATTTTTATCCGGCGTCGAAACGCAAGCGGAGAAATGCGAACCGGAAACGACGTTCGACGGCGACGCGGCGGCTTATTGGGCCGATTGGTTGGCGGCGAACGGCGGAGAGTCGGCAAAGTTTGCGAGCGGAAAGCGCGACGGCGGCGAAGAGTCGCAAGATTGGAACGCGGCGTTGAGTCGTTTTTTGACGGAGCGGCGGAGTCGGGGATTGTCGCCGGTCGGCGCGGCGCGTTTCGACGACGTTCGGAAGAGCGGGCGAACGGGAAGGACGGTCGACGATAAAACCGACGATTCGGGAACTTGCGTCGAACGTTCGCCGGACGGTCGCGGCGGCGCGACTAAATCGGAAGAGACGCTGATTTTTGACTTTGAGGGTTTCGACGAGTTTAGCGTTTGGCGCGGTTCGTCGTTTCAACGCGGCGAGCGGAACGACGTCGGAGAGTTGGGCGACCGTCGCGACGGCGGCGAAGAACGGAGCGCGCAAAATCGGTTAAATTGGCGAAGTTGGGCGGCGGAACGTCGCGTCGTTGCGGCGCGAACGTTGAAACGGTTCGGCGTTCGCGCGCTCGACCGGGCGCGGGCGGTTCCTTGGCGAACCGTTTGGGCGGCGGTCGCGGTCGCGGCGTTGGCCGGTTGGCGACACGACGCGCATTTTAACGTTTTCGCGGAGCGGGAAATCGCGTTTTTCGTTCCGGCGGACGGAGGAACGCCCGCGACGTTGGAGTTAAAGTTAACGAAAACGCCCCAACTTTACCAACGGAGCGAAACGGCGTCGCCGATGTTCGGGGGCGGCGAGTCGACGGTCTTTGAAGGGCGCGTTCGGCGGGCGAAAAACGGCGGGGTTTGGGAAGAGTTTGACGGGCGCGTTTCCGTTTCGGTCGACGGCGACGCGACGTTTTTGCGGGTCGGCGACTCGATTCGCGTTTCCGGCAAGTTGACGCGACCGGCAAAAGTCGGGAATCCGGGGGAAATCGACCGGCGTTATATTTTGCGTTCTCGACGTATTTTGACGCGGTTGGCGGTCGGGAGTCCGGACGACGTCGAGATTTTGACGGAAAACGAGCCGTTTGGAGCGGCGATTGGGGCGGCGCAAGCGTTGGAGTCGGTTCGTTTGCGCGCCGCTCGAACGTTGAACGAGAATTTGTCGCCGCGAAACGCCGCCGTCGCGTCCGGAATGACGTTCGGTTTTCGCAACGATATCGACGACGAAACGAACGAAACGTTCCGCGCGACCGGGACGATTCACTTGCTGTCGATTTCCGGGCTGCACGTTTCGCTTGTCGCGGCGGCGTTTTGCCTTTTGTTGCGGCTCGCGGGCGCTTCGGCGCGCTTGATTTCCGTCGCGACGTTTGTTTTCGTTCTCTTTTATTTGGGATTGACCGATATGCGGACGCCGGTTTTGCGGGCGACGCTCTTAATCGCGATCCTTTGCGGCGGCGTTATTTGGCGTCGTCGGATTGTTTCGTTGAACGCGTTGACGACGGCGGCGATCGCGTTGCTCTTTTGGAACCCTTGCGAACTCTTCCAGTTGGGCGCGCAACTTTCGTTTTTGGCGACCGGGGTTTTCCTTTGGTCGACTCGCGGGAACATTCGCGACAAAGGAACGGCGGCGTCGGCGCGGCTCGCGGCGATTCGCGAACGACGGCGGACGTTGGGAACGTCGGCGAAAGCGGAAAGCGGCGGAATGGAGGAAGAAAGGGAAGAAGAAAGAGAAAGGGAGAAAACGTTAAGCAGGATAAAATGCGAGAAGCGCGCAAATAGGGAAGAAGGAAACGAAAACGCGGTGCGGGAGAGCGACGCCGACTTCGCCGGGGCGGAACGCAAAAAGCGGCGGGTTCGGACGTTGCGAGCGACGACGCGGCGCGTCGGGCGGTCGGTTTTCGGAAAGTTTTGGGAGTTGACGAAAGTCGGCGCGGCGATTTGGGCGGTCGGAACGCCGTTGATTTTGAGCGCGACGAATATGTTGACGCCGATCGCAATGTTGGCGAATCCGGTCGTTTGGGCGCCCGCGACGCTCGCGCTTTGGGCGGCGCTCGCCTTGGCGGCGTTTGGAACGCTCCGCTCGTTCGGCGTCGATTTGGCGGCGGCGACCGGGTTCGGGTTCGGACTCGACGCGTTCGGCTCGCTCGGCGTCGCGGCGCTCGCCGGGGCGACCGACCGAATTTTCGACTTGTTTCTCGGAACGCTCGACGCGTTGCGCGCCGCGCCGTTCGGAACGCTGCGGACGCCGGGGCCGCCGACTTGGGCGCTTTGGGCGTTCTACTGGCCGTTGATTTTTTGGACGCTTTTTCCGAAATTTCGACCGTCGCGGCGAACGGCGTCGCGGGCGCTGGCGCTTTGGTTGGCGGCGCTCCTCGTCGCGGACGTCGTTTCGGAACGCCGAATCGCCGCTCGGGACGCGACGCGAATCGAGATTTTTTCGATCGGACACGGGATTTCGATTCTTGCGTTCTTCCCGGACGGGCGGACGGCGCTTTTCGATTGCGGGAGCGTTTCCAACTCGGAACGAGCGGCGGAGATCGCGGCGCGGGCGCTTTGGAACGCCGGAAGAACGCGGATCGACCTCGCCGTCGCGTCGCACGCCGATTACGACCATTACGGCGGGTTGCGAACGCTCGCCGAAACGGTCGAAATCGGGCGCGTTTGCGTTTCGCCGGCGATGTTTAATAAGCGCGACGCCGAGTTGGACGCGTTGCGCGACGCGCTCGAACGGGAAAATATTCCGATTGAAACGGTCGTCGGGGGCGAAACGTTCGCGCGGTTCGGCTTTCCGGAGTTGGCGGCGCTCCACCCGACGCTCGAAAACGGGCCGCTCGGCGACGAGTCGAACGAGAACAGCTTGGTTGTCGCGCTCGAACGGAACGGGCGGCGGATTTTGCTGCCCGGCGACCTCGACGCTCCGAACGCGCTCTTTTTGCGGACGGCGCCGACGCGGTTCGACTTAATGTTGGCGCCGCATCACGGCGGAAAATCGGAGAATTATCGCGACTTGCTCGATTGGGCCGACCCGACTTGGGTCGTCGTTAGCGGCGGAAGTTTTCAGCGGAACCGCGCGACGGAAGAAGGACTCCGCGCCGAAGGACGGGGCGTTTTGCACACCCTCGACGACGGTTGCGTTACCGTCGAGATCGACCGCGACCCAACGACGCCGGAAAGCGCCGCCGGACGAATGAAAATTTCGACGTTCCGCTCCGGAAAAACGTTTTCAAGCGGCGGTTATTGACGCTTTTTAACGTTAAAATAGGCGGACAAGGAAAGACGGAAGGCAAACGACAACGGTTTTGAACCGCTAAAACCGGATATCCCGTTAAAACTGCTGAAACCGTTAAATCCGGAAAAGTCGCCGGGCGGCGTCGAGGAGCGCGGGCGCGGAAGGGCTTTGCGCGTCGGTTCGGAGCGTAGTCGTCGGCGAGTGAAGGAGCTTGTTGACGAGACGGTCGAACGCGTACCGGATTTCGCTTTGCGTCGCCGGGTCGGCGCCGATTTTGCGCAACAGCCGCTCGACTTCGGCCTCTTTGATTTCGTTCCAACCGTCGCGGAGTTTGCGAATCGCGTCGATCGACCGGCGCGACTCGATCTCCGACATAAAGCGCGCGGCCTCCTCGTCGACGAGCCGGAGCGCCTTGGGAAGCTCGCGGTCGCGAATTTCCCGATTACGAACGCAGGCGGCTTCGAGATCGTCGATCGAATAAAGATAAACGTTCGGGCGGTCGCCGACGCTCGGCTCGACGTTGCGCGGAAGGGAAAGGTCGAGAATGAAGAGAGGACGCCCCCGACGACGCGCTTCGATTCGGCGGTAGTCGTCGAGTTTGACGACCGGCTCTTGCGCTCCGGTCGCGGCGATAACGAGATCGGCGTCGGCCAACGCGTCGAAACGAGCGTCCCAATCGACGACGGTCGCGTTCCAAACGGCGGCGAGTTTCTCCGCTTTGTCGCGGCTGCGGTTCGAAACGACGACGGAGCGCGCGCCGTAATCGGCGAGGTATTTTAGCGTTTCTTCCGCCATTTCCCCGGCGCCGAGCGCGAGCGTTTTCTTGTCGGTCAGCCGTTCGAAAATATTGAGCGCGAAGTCGACGACCGCGACGCTCGGAACGCTGACGCGGCGCTTGAAGACCTCCGTTTCGACCGAAACGCGCTTCGCCGTCTTGAACGCCGTTTGAAACGCCGCGTTGAGGATCGGGCCGGTCGTTTGCGCCTTGACGGAAAGTTCGTAAGCGCGCTTCGTTTGCGATAAAATTTGCGGTTCGCCGAGGATCATGCTGTCGAGACTCGACGCGACGGCGAAGAGGTGCGCGGCGGCGTCCTGTTCGCCGAACGAATGGAGCGCGTCGGCGCGTTCGACGACGAGCGTTTCGGCGGCGGATTTCGGCATTTTTGCCGAGAGAATCGTCGCCAACGCCGTCGCATCGTCCGGAAGTTCCGTTTTTTCCGACGCGAAATAGAGTTCGGTTCGGTTGCAGGTCGATAGAAGCGCCGCTTCGACGTTCGGGAAGGCGACGCGCCAAGCGGCCAACGCCTTTTCGGCTCCGGCGGCGTCGAACGAAAAAAGTTCGCGCGCCTCGATCGACGCGGTGCGACTATTTAAGCCGACGATTCGAATCATCGCGAAAACGACTCCTTAACGAACGACGGCGCGGCGTCGACAAACGGGAACGGAGGGAATGAAACGGGAAGGAGGGACGACGCGCCGTCGAACGGACGAGCGCCGAGAAAACGCGCTTCTTTATTTTGACGCCGAGACGCGACCTTGGCAAGGAGGGCGGGGGCGTTTTGGCGGGATTTTGTCGGAATGTTCGGAACCGAGAACGCCGAATCGGGCGTTTTTTCCGTTTTTTCCGGCGCGTCGACCGGTTGCGTCGACGTTTGCGGTTGGGAGAGCGGGGGAGATTGGGCGGTTTCGGCGGATTGCGTCGCGTCGGGCCGTTCGAGCGAGCCGCGCCAATGTCCGCGACCGAAAAGAGCGACGAAGAGGAGCAAAACGGCGAGAGTCGCGGAGCAAACGATCGTAAAAAACGCCGCTTCCGCGCCTTCGTCGACCGCCGACGACCGCGCCGTCGCGACGCGGCGAATCGCCGTCGCGACGAAAAGAACGGTCGCGCCGAGAGCGATCGGGTCGCCGAAAAACGAGGCGAACGACTCGTCCGAGGCGAAAATTTTCAAGCAGTGCCCGCTCGCGACGCCGACGCCGAGGAAAAGGAGCGCGCCGTTCGCCGAAAAACAAGTCGCCCGCGTCGACCATTCGAGCGTCGGAAGGAACGAATCGGCGACGAACACTTTGCGTTTGAGCCGCGAACGTCGCAAGAAAAACATCGCGCCCGAGACCGAGCCGACGAGCGAAAGGAGCGTCGCCAAGAGGAGCGAACCGCCGTGCGCGCCGCGCGCCCAACGACCGGGAGCGTTC
>JAGBDD010000203.1 GCA_017937685.1 Thermoguttaceae bacterium
AGGTTACGCCGTCGTACGAGAATTGAACGAGGTAACGCGCTTCGTTGTCCACGTCGCTCCAAGACATCGCGAGTTTTTTCGTCGTCACGTTGTAGTCGTCGAGCGTGAACTCGTTCAAAACCGGCGCGGTCAAAGACGGACTCGGAGTGGTAAAGGAGACGACGTTAGACCACTCGGAGACGTCGAAGGCATTTACCGCTTGTACGCGGAAGTAGTACGTTGTGTTATAACGCGGAACCGACGCGAAACGAGAGGTTTCGTTTTGGCTCATATTTTGCGAAGTCGTCCAGGTTACGCCGTCGTACGAGAATTGAACGCGGTAATGCGTTTCGTCGTCCACGTCGCTCCAAGACATCGCGAGTTTTTTCGTCGTCTCGTTATAGTCGTCGAGTGTGAACTCGTTAAGAACCGGCGTGGCCAAAGACGGACTCGGAGTGGTAAAGGAAACGACGTTGGACCAATAGGAAACGCCGTAAGCGTTCTCCGCTCGGACACGGAAGTAATACGTTGTGTCGTAACGATTCGTGGACGCAAAACGAGAAGTTTCGTTTTGGCTCATATTTTGCGAAGTCGTCCAGGTTACGCCGTCGTACGAGAATTGAATGCGGTAATGCGTTTCGTCGTCCACGTCGCTCCAAGTCATCGCGAGTTTTTTCGTCGCCTTGTCGTAATCGGCGAGCGTGATCTCGTTAAGAACCGGCGTGGCCAAGGGCGGAGCGACGAAGGTCGCGACTTCGGAGGTTTCGCCGCCGTAAGCGTTCGACGCGCCAACGCGGTAAGAGTAGGTCTGGCCGATAACGAGCTCGTCCGTCGTCCATTCGCTTTCACCGTTTTCGAGCGTCGCGACCGTCGTCCACGATTCGTCGACGAGTTGTTCGACGATGTAAACAGTTGCGGGCTCGGCGTCCCAAGTCAACGTCGCTTTCGGGAAGGTAGACGATCGGAAGACGACCTCGAGCTGCGGTTGCGTCGGGACGTCGCCGACGGTAAGCTCTTCCTGTTGCGAGGCCGCGGACGCGCCGTAAGCGTTGCGAGCGACGACTTCGAAGTAATAGGTTTTGCCGTGAACGAGACCTTCGACCGTCGCGGTCGCGGTTTCGACGGTTTGCGTCGAAACCGCGACGAAGGACGTTTCGCCGGTTTCGGCGTCGACGGTTTCTCGGTAAACCGTAACGGTATAGTCGACGACGGCTTCGATTCCGGTTTCGGTCGCGGCTTCCCAAGTCAGTTTCGCGGACGGAGTTTCGGACGGTTGTTCTGCGACGGTCAAGCCGGACGGCGGGGCGGGAACGTTCGGGGTTACGACGGTAATTTGGGCGCTCGCGGTTTCGCCCGCGTTGTTAAAGGCGACGACGCGGTAAACGTAGGTCGCGTTGAGTTCGAGTTTGTCGGTCGTCCAGGTCGTCGTATCGGCGGCGAGGCGTTCGGACGCGTCGACCCAAGCGCCGTTTGCGTCGAACGTTTGAACGACGTAACCGCGTTCGTAGGCGACGTTCGTCCAAGTCAACGCAATCTTTTGTTCGCTCGGTTTAAACGTTTCGAGGGTCAACTCCGGTTGGGCCAATTCCGGCGCGACCGGCGCGTCGACCGTCGTAAACTTCAGAGCGGAGTCTTCCCACTTGGAGGCGACGTTCCAATCGTAGAAACCGTCGGAGATACGGACGGCGCGAACTTGACATAAGTATTCGGTCGCGTAAGCGAGTTCCGTAAGGTCGAAGGACGTTTGGTTGGGAGCGAGCGTTTCGGTCGTCCAAGTCTTGCCGTCGTCGGACGAGTAACGGACTTCGTAACCGGTAATATGAGCGACGGCGTCCCAAGAGAGGGTCGCTTCGTTCGCCAGGAAGAGCGTCGTTCCGTCTTCCGTTTCCACTTTGTCGCCGCTAGCGTCGAAGTTCGTCGGCGCGGCGGGCGCGGTCGTCGGCGCAACGATCGACAGCGTGTAATCCGAGAAGCCGGCGACGTTTTGGTTAGTAACGATTTCGACGTAGTAGTCGCCCGCCTTTTGACCCGCGAGCGAGAACGTTTCGATTTTATTGGAGGTCCATTCATTGACGTTAGTAAGAATGGGCTTTTTCTGTTGATCGTAGATCGTAACGTTCATTAGAACGTTCGACGTTTCGGTATAGTCGAGTTTAAGGTAGTCGGCTTCGGTTCCGTCGTCGACCAGCGTGAACTTGTAGAAGTCCGCGTTTGCGTTCGGGCCGACCGTCGCTTCGAGCGTCGAGGGGCCGATCATTCCGAGATCGGTCGCGGCGTCGATGGAGTTGTTGCCGGTTTGGCCTTCGTAGACGTCGTCGGTTTTCGGTTTCGGCGGGTTGATCGTCAGCGTGTACGGGATGTAAACGCCCTTAGCGTTGCCGCTGTAAACTTGAATCGCGTAGTCGCCGGCGGGCACGCCCGCGAGAGAAATGGTTTTGCACGCGCCGTTTACTTGAACGCTTGAAGGAAACGTGTTGTTGGCCGTGTTGTTGACGGCGTTGCTTAACGAGACGGTGAGGAAACCGACGTTGAAGCCTTCGGGAACGTCCAGTTGGATGTAATGGTCGCCGGTTCCGGTATAGGTCGTCGC
Organism: Thermoguttaceae bacterium; assembly: GCA_017937685.1. Classification (GTDB taxonomy): domain Bacteria; phylum Planctomycetota; class Planctomycetia; order Pirellulales; family Thermoguttaceae; genus RUG369. The sequence continues at coordinate 2,570 of JAGBDD010000203.1, forward strand.
GAACGAGTAATAGTCGTTTTCGTAGACGTTATTGACTTTCGGCGCGGCGATTCCTTCGACGATCTTCGTTTCCGTCAACACGCCGAGCGGCGTCGCGTCGGCGAGCGCGTCGTTTTCTTCGTATTGGTCGTCGTTGGCGTCGGTCGCGGTCGTCGCGTTCGAGACGGCGAGCGCGGAGAGGTCGACGACCGGCGTTTCGACGGTATACGCCGGAGCGATTTCGGCGCTCGAGACCGCCGCTTGAAGCTCGTCGAGCGGGGTAACGCTCAAGAGCGCGCGGTTTTCCAAGGTTTCAAAACGCAGGTTGCGCGACGCGTTCTCTTTTTTGGCGAGAGCTTTACGCAACGGGGAAGCGTAACGGAAGGGATCAAAAAATTTCATTCTTGGGTCTCCGAAAACTCTATTTTGGCGAGATGCGCAAACCGTTCGATTCAAATGGAACGAACGACGAACCGCGACCGTTCGCGGAGGCGTCGACGGCGAAATTGCGGAAAACGCGTCGTCGACGTCGTCGTATAGCGCGACATATTAAGTCTACCCGTTTGGTTTTCAAATTGCAAGATTAAAAATGTAATTTTAGGTAATTTTTAAGAAAATAGGAGGAAAAAAGGGAAACGTGGAATGTAAGGACAAAAGCGGGGATTTTGTCGAAAAGAAAATGCGCGTCGGCGCGACGTAAGAAATGCGAGCGTTAATCGCAAGCGTCGCGTCCGTTGGAATTGGCGCGACGCTCGCGACGAGGACGCCGAAGCGTCAATAGGAGAATTTCGCCTTGAACGATTGAACGGTCGGCGTTACCGGTCGCCCGCTCGGGTCGGCGAAGGCGGCGCCCGCTTTTTCGGGCGTAACGCCCATAAACATCGAGCTTTCCATTCCGGCGATTTCAAGCGAGCCGTCCGCGCTCATCGTAACGACCGCGTGCACCGGGTCGTTGAAGAGAACGGTGTGATTCATGTTGTCCGCTTGGTCGCAAAGCTCTTTCGGGTAGAGGTTGTGGCGGACGTTCAGCCATTCGTGCGTCGTCGAGTTGACGTCGAAGTAAACGACGTCGTTCAGAATCCGGATAAAGTCGCGGTGGTGGTGCCCGTTGCAGCAGAGGCGGACGCGACCGGGGTTTTTCTTGTTGACGCCGTCGATAATTTCGCGGATTTCGCGCCAGTTGGCGACGCCGCCGCGTTCGCGCTCGAAACTTTGATGAATGAACGTCGCGCAGGGGAACGGCGACGTCGCGAGCGTTTCGGCGAACCAAGCGAGCTGTTCCGGCGGGATAATCGAAATCGCGGAACCCTTGTATTTGAAGTAGTTGCCGTTCGCGTAGTGCGTGAAGGTTCCGTCGTCGTCGCGGAAATAGTTGCCGTCCAAAACGACGAAGCGGAAGCCGTCGCGGTCGAAGTAATAGTAGCCTTTGTCGAGCTTGTACGCGGCGAACGTTTCCGCGTCGGAGCAGCCGTCGAAGTCGTGATTGCCGCAGGTATGGTAGCTCGGGATTTCGAAGTTTTGGTAACTTTCGACGAACTCGCGCTCTTTTTTCGGGTTGTGGCAGAAGTCGCCGCAATGGATAATGAACGAGCATTTTTCGCGAACGGCGCGCTCTTGGATTTCCTTCAAGCGGCGCGGCGCCTCCGAGTAAAAGGAACCCGGGCAGTGGTGCAAGTCGGCGAAAAGGCTGAATTTAACGGTCGCGTTCGACGGCGCTTCCGGCGCGGTTTCGGCTTGCGACGTTTGCGGAGCGCCGAGCGTCGCGGCGAGAGCGGTTCCGGCGCCGACCGTCAAAAAACGACGGCGGTTCAGGTCGGGTTGGCGTTGCATATTAATAACGTCTCCTTAACGTAAAGCGAGAACGGGGCGAATGCGGGCAAAGCGGAAAAAAACAACGACGCGCCGCCAAGGTTTGCCTTAAACGGCGCGTCGAGTTTAGTTAGCGCGTCAGTCTTCGATGATCAGACGAATGCCGACGTTATGCGCTTTTTGCCAAGGCAGGTAACCTTGACGGAACGAAGAGCCCGCGACTTTCGGACGGTCGGCCCAAGAGCCGCCGCGCGCCGTCTTGCGGTTTTTCGCGTCGAGAGCGTTGCGCCCGTCGCCGTCGACGTAAGGATAGGCGGCGTAGTCGGAGCGCGTCCACTCGGCGACGTTCCCGATCATATCGCTAAGGCCCCAAGCGTTCGGCGCGTATTGGGCGACGTAATCGACCGTGAACCATTTGTCGGCGAAGCGATCGTCGCGGAGCGGGAAGACGCTGTCGGCCGGATAATCGCGGCGAAGGTGAATCGTCGCGCCGCTTTCCCAAGTCGTGTAGAGCTTGCGACGTTCGGCGCCCGCGAGGTTCGCGAACTTCGAGAAATCGGCGTCGAAGGTTCCGAAGTAGAACTTCGAGGCGTTCCCGGCGCGCGCGGCCCATTCCCATTGCGCTTCGGTCGGAAGAGCGGCTTTGACGCCCTTTTCTTCGTTCAGCCATTCGACGAACTTTTGCGCTTCGTTCCAAGAGACGCGGGCGACCGGTTGGTTCGCGTGGTTGGCGATGTAACCCGGGACGATGTGGTCTTTCCCGTGTTCTTCGATGTAGCGCGTGTCGTGTTCCGGATCGAAGGCGCCGTATTGCGCGTTCGTGATTTCCGTTTTGCTCATCCAGAACGGCTTCGCGATTTCGACGACGGCGCGCGGGTTTTCGTCGGCGTAACCGTCGAGCGAACCCATCACGAACTTACCGGCCGGAATACGAACGAACTCGATCTTAACGCCGTCGGCGAGTTCGACCGTTTTCGTCGCGGCTCCGCCGTTCAGCGCGGCTTCTTGCATCGCTTTCGCGGTCGCTTCGTCGAACGCCCAATCGTCGCCGAGTTTGTCGGTCGGCGCTTCGTATTTCGGCGGTTGGACGAATTCCGGCGCCGGTTTTTCTCGCATTTCTTTCAACAAGCGGTCGTATTCGTTTTCGACGTCGACCGCGGCGGAGTCGGCGTAGAGCGCGGAGAGTTCGAGGCGGCGTTTCGCTTCCGGCTCGTTCCCCCACTTGCCGCGCCAAGGCGCGTTGAAGTCGATCCAGTTGACGAGGAGGCGACGCGCTTCGTCGTCGAGTTTAACGTTGTAGTGCCCCTTTTCGAGCATTTGGATCAGTTCGCTCGTCGACGCGTGGTACTCGTAGGGCGGGAGAACGTCCATATCGGTTTCCGGGCCCGGACGGCGGACGAACGGGTGAATGGCGCGATACGCGGCGTCGGCGTTCGAGAAGTTCGGGCGGTCGTCTTTCGAACCGTCGTGGCAACCGACGCAGAACTTTTTAACGACGCGGTGGTAAAGGTCGAGTTCGAAGGTCAGCGAGCGGGCCGGGCCGAAATAGTCTTGGATTTCGCTCGGTTCGCGGCGCGACGCTTCGGTCAAGACGGACGGGGTCGCGTCGAGTTGCGACTCGTGGCAGCCGTTGCAGCTGACGTTTTCGCCCGGCATCCCGACGAACCAACTGCGGAAGAGCTGAATCGCGGCGCCGTCTTTGTCGACCGGAAGAATCGCCAGCGGCGTGTTCGCCGGAATCTTGAAGAACGCGCTGCCGTCCTTTTCGACCGGAACGTAACCGAGGAGACGTTTAATATCCCAACTGCTTTGGACGCCGACCGACTCGTGCCCGCCGGTGCGCAGGTAGGCGAAGTGATAGGCGAAAATTTTCAGTCCGGCGATTTCGCCGCGCGGAACGTCTTTCGTGCCGAAACCGTTGTAAACGTCGGTGATGAAGACGGTCGCTTCTTTTTCGCCTTCGACGACGCGGTTCGGCAGGGTCGGCGGCAGGTCGCGTTCGACGAGCGGCGTCGGGAAGAAGAAGCCTTCTTTTTCGACGACGGAAATCGGCGTCATGTTGTCGAACGTGTCGACGAGGTAAAGGCCGTAAGTTCCGGGCGCGCCGGCGATTTCGCAGTTGACGAGAATGTAGTTTTCGCAAAGCGGATACGGGAAAACGAAGTTGTATTTCAAGCCGGTCGACTGCATATCGAGGACGTTCCCGACGACGTCGCGACCGTAACCCGGGATTTCGCAAACGAAACCGGTTTTTTCGGTCGGATAAATACGCGGGTGAACGTCGAGCTGGGTGTTTTCCTTGCCCCATTCCTTCGACGGCGGGTCGAAGCGGAACGGATATTTGCGGGCGATCGTCGGGTCGATAATGAGAAGACGGCCCGTGTCGCCGCGACCGTGGTGGCCGGAGCCGACGCCGACGATTTTCGACGAATCCGGGAACTCGCGAGCGTGTTTGAACGCGGTCGGGAAGAGCGAGCCGGAACCGTAAAGTTCCGCTTGGTTCGTGCCGTCCGGGTTCATATGGAACAAGATGCGGCTGTAATAGTGCATAATGTCGCTATATTCCCAACGCAGATACATAATCCGCCCGTTTTTGAGCGGCGTCGGGTGCCAGTCGGAGTCTTGCTCGAAGGTGAGTTGGCGCGTTTTCTTCGTTTCCGGGTCGATGGAGTAGATGTTCGCCATCGGGTCGGAGCCGTTGATGCAGGGGAGCCCTTGCTTGCCGGCGTTCGAGCAGGCGATCACTTGCCCTTCCGGGGTGTAGCAGGAGTCGAAGAAGTCGACGTCCGGCTGGTCGGTCGGCGAGAGCGTTTTCAGGTTCTTGCCTTCGACGTCGACTTCGAAGACGGCCCAACGTTTGTTGTCGTCCGAAACGGCGGTGAACATAACGCGGTTCCCGTCCCAGTGGAGTTCCGGTTCGAGAATCGGCGAGCCGTTCGTCGGTTTGTAGATCGGCGTGAAGGTCGGTTTTTCGGCGCGCAAATCGGAGAGAACGCCGAGTTCGCAGTTCCAACCGTTTTTCCGCACTTTGTCGATCGTCATAAAGTTGTCGCCGACCGCCGGGAGACGGTTCGAGCGAACGACGAGGAGTTCGAGGTCGTCGAGCGCCGGGTTTTCGAGGAGCGCTTTGCGGCGGAACGAGGCGAATTTCGCTTCCCAAGCGGCGTCTTTCGGCTCCGCTTTTTCGAGTTCGGCGAGTTCCGCGAGGTATTTTTCGCCGTTCGGGTAATCGTCGGCAAACTGCGAGATCATATCGTCGATCGCGCGGCGAACCGATTCGATCGTGTTGACGGGGCGGTCGTTGTTGTTCCCCGGAAACTGTTGCGCCGAGACGGGCGCGACCGAGCCGAGAACAAGGAGAACCGCGAGCGCAAACGCGCCGAGAGAGCGTTTCATCGATGTTGTCCTTATTAATTATATAGGCGGGAAAACGAAGGCGGGCGTCGAAGTCGCCGCCGTTTCGCGTCGACCGTAAAATGGAGAAAGCGCGCAAGTTGGGGAAGACGCGCAATTCTTGCGCTCGACAACGAGAGCCGAACGCGGTCGCTTCGTCGAGTATAACACAGATTGCCGCGATTGTAAAGAATTGTTTTCGAAACGGCGCGTTTTTTTGAGAAAACGAACGGAAAGCGCGCTCGCCGCCTTGCGCGTCGCCGGCGTCGGCGTATAATATAGGAAAGACAAGACGTCTGGGAGCTTTTTCGCGACTTGGACGTCTCTTGCGTTGGATGGAACGTTTCAGACGGTTAGGTAGAATGGCGGGATTGTCGCGATTAGGAGAGGCGCGCGGCGAAAAGTTCACGGAAAACGCTAAAATTTTCAAAAATATCCTTGTAAAATCGACGTTTTCCGGTTAATCTATTAAAATAGCCGGGAGAAGGAGCGTTCGAGCCGTTCCGTCGCGTCCCGGCGGCGAACCCTAAACGCCGACGCGCGCTTTCG
>JAGBDD010000204.1 GCA_017937685.1 Thermoguttaceae bacterium
CGGCCCGGCGTTCGACTTCGAGGAAGCTCGTCCAGCGGTCGACTTCCCGGGCGTCGCGCGGCGAAAAGTCGGCGACGACGAAGGTCGGGAAACGGTCGACCCGCCAAAGGAGCGCGTCGGCGCGAGCCCGCGTCGAGCGGTCGGCGCGAACGATTTCGACCGGATACCAGCGAGCGAGGCGGTCGAGCGCTTCCGTTTCGAAACGAGACGGCGGCGCGTCGAGGAACGCCAATAAAACGGGGCCCTCCCAAGGGGCGGCCAACTCGGCTTCAAGCGACGCGGTCGCGTCGCCCAACGGTTCGGCGTCGGGGCCGACCGTCAAAACGGGGGACGGCAAAAGCTCCGGCGGCTCGACCGCGACCGCGCGAAGTTCGGTTTCTTCGCTCCGACGTCGTTCGACGTCTTCGCCCAACGGTTTGGCGTCGGCGACCGACGGCGCGGCGAACGCGGCGGCGCCGAACAGCGCGACCGCGATTAGGGTTGTTCTGTTTTTCATTGAATTTTCTCGCAGCGCGATTCGCAAAACTTGCAAACGGGGCGCCGCGTCGGCTCCCCTTCAAACGTTATTTTATTCATTTGTGCAAAACTTGTCAATAACATTGCTTGGAAAACAAGCGTTTTTGTTGATTTTATTTTCAGATTTTGCACTTTTGGGGACGCGCGTCGACAAAGAGCGTCGTCGAGAAACGAAGAATCGTCGCGTCGTCGCGTCGTCAACCGATTTCGGCGGCGATTTTAACGGCGCGAGCGTAATCGCGTTCGGCGTAGATTTGCGTCGTGTCGGCGCGAGCGTGTCCAAGGACGCACTGCGCCGCTTCCAGACCGTATGTCGCGCGCACCCGCGACGCCGCCAAGTGTCGAAGTCGATTCGGCGACCAGATTTCGACGCCGGCCTTCGCGGCGGCTTTTCGAACCGCCTTTCCGTACGCGTCTTCGGAATAGCGGTCGTTTAACCGGCTATTTTGCGATTCTTTTCGCTTTGCTTCGCGAGCGCGTTGCGACGGAGTCAGGGGCGTTTTGCGGCGTCGCCTTAGCTCGCGGACGCGGTCGCGCCAAGCGTCGCGCGGCGAAAAAAGATACTCGTCGGCGTCCTTTTCTTCGAGGTACGGCGTTAGAATCGCTTGCGCTCTCGGACCGACGGCGATACGTTTCGCGTCGTCCGCGCCTTTGGCCAAGTGTTGCGTTTTCCAGCTTTGCGGCCGATACGTCCAGACGGGCCCGGAAAGATCGAGGTCGCGGGCGCGCATTTCGCAAATTTCGCCCGGACGACAACCCAAAAGAAGCTGAAGACGAACCATCGCCGCGACCGGCGCCGTCAAGAAGGGGAGCGTTTTTTCGACCGTTTCGAAGGGAATCGGCTTGACAGGCTCGGATTCGCGGGTCGCGGCGCGATTTTTTTTAAGCGGCGGCAACGCTTGGAGCCCGACCAAAACGGACGGTTCGGCCAAGCCTTCGGCGACGCCCCATTTGACGACGGCGCGAACGCAATTCGTCAACGTGTTGACGTAAGAGCGGCAAAAGCGGCCGGAGCGTTCCATTTCGTCGCGGCAAAAGCGGAGTTCGGACGGGCCGAAATCGCCGATCGGGGTCGAAAGAAAATAACGAACGGGAAACTCGAGCGCGACGCGGAACCGTTCGAGCTGTTTTGTTTGGCGTCCGTTTTTAACGTAATAATCTTTTTTCGCGTCAAGAAAGAGCGCGGCGAGTTCGGCGACGGTCGTTTGTCGCGGTCGAGCGGTTTTGACGTTCGGCGCGGTCGCGCGAGGTTCGGACGTTTTCTCGGCGAGGTACGACGCGACGAGACGTTTATACTCGGCTTGCGCGGCGGGAGAGCCGTAGGTTCCGAGATAATACCGACGACCGCCGAGCGTAACAAACGCCAAATTTCGGTCTTTGCGACAACAAATTTTAGGGAGACGATTCTTCATACTTCAACCTTTTTTTACCCAGGGTAAAAAAACGAAGAAGCGAAAACCTGCGACAAAGAATTGAAGAGCGTTCCAAACCGCCGGGATATAACGGTTTAGAAAAGCGTCTCCGACTGGAGTCGAACCAGCAACCTTCGGCTTCGGAGGCCGACGCTCTATCCGATTGAGCTACGGAGACTCAAACGCTACGTTAAAAACGAGCGCAACGACGAACGTCTTAAGATAAAAACGACGTTCGTTTTCGGCGCGCGACAAAAAAACAGAGAGCGGAAAGCTCGCCTAAAAACCGCGCGTTTCCTTATATTTTATCCGATTTCTTCGTCGCGTCAAGGGGGAACGGCGCGCTTTTATCCAACTTTTAGACAACCGGAGGGCGACGCGTTAACTTTTTTTCGCCGAATTGGCGCAAAGTAGGAACAATTTAAAATCAAACGTCGTTAAAATCGATATAATCGTTTTGCGTCCCGTGAAAAAAAGGGAGCGTCGCTCGGCAAAGCGCGCTTCCGCTTGACGAGGACGCGTCGCCGTTTATAATAAAAACGGAAAAATGCGCCGACGCTCGGAAAAAACGCGGTTGCGAACATTGCCGGACGACGTGAAAACGCGCCGACGGCTCGGTAAAACGTTGGCGAACATTGCCGGACGACGGTAAAACGCGGTCGCAAACGTTGCCGGCGTCGGTAAAACGCGACGTTCGGGCGTTCGCTTGCGGAGCGGTCGGCGCGTCGGGAATCAACGACATTATTCATTAATATTAATAAATACGACGAATACGCGGGTTCATTATGCAAAAATCGCTCGATCGAAAACTGGCGCGCATCCTCGCCGACCGGAGCTGCAACGACTTCATCATCGCCGACGCCAAAGACGCCGATATGGCCTACGGCCTCGCCGCGCCCGGTATGAGTCCCGAAAGCCACGGCGCCGAAGCGAAATTCAAAACGCTCGACGAATATCGCGCCCAAATTCGCGAAGTCGTCGCCCAAGGCCTCGTCGACATTGTTTTGATGAGTTGCAGCACCAGCGACGTTCTCACCCTCCGCGAAGGCCTCTTTGAAAATTCGCCGATCACCCCGGCGATTCGCGCCAACGACGCCACCGATATTTGGCTCGCCGGCGCCGGCGCCGTTTACGGCGGCGAACCGTCCCGACCGTTCCGCACCGCCTCGCTCGACCACGCGCTTTGCGGGAAAGCCGAGTGTTCGCCCGCCGAACTCGCCGCGAAGAAGGGCGCCGACCTCGGCCTCTATTCCGTTACGTTTAACAACGACCTCGACCGCGATTACAAGTCGCTCCTCGCGTACAACGAGTTCCGACTCGAAGCCGAGAAAAAGGGCTTTCGCCACTTCCTCGAAGTCTTCAGCCCGAACGCGCCGACGAACCCGATCGAAGACGTGCCGAAGTTCGTTTCCGATCACATCGTCCGCGCGTTGGCGGGCGTCGCGAGCGCCGGGCGTCCGGTCTTCCTGAAGATTCCGTATTACGGCCCGAAAGCGATGGAAGCGCTCGTCCGTTACGACTCCGAAATCGTCGTCGGGATTCTCGGCGGAAGCGCCGGGACGACGCTCGACGCGTTCCAAATGCTCCACGACGCCAAGAAATACGGCGCTCGCGTCGCGCTGTACGGTCGCAAAATCAACAACGCCGAACACCAACTGACCTTCATCGAGTACCTGCGCGCCATCGCCGACGGGCAAATCGGGCCGGTCGAAGCGACGAAAGCGTATCACGGCGACCTGCAAAAGTTGGGGATTCGCCCGAAACGCTCCCTCGAAGACGACCTCCAAACGACCGAAACGGCGACGAGTTACGACGCGAAGAAAAACGACGCGCCGAAAAAAGCCGAACCGGCGCAAAAGCCGCGTCGTTCTTATTTTGAACCGACCGACGCGCCGAAAACGTTCGAACCGCTCCCGGACTTCTCGAAAATGACGCAAAAAGAAAAGCTCGAATGGAACCTCGAACGGATTCGCCGCTCGATGTAAGCGAGATCGACCGAAAGTCGCGGCGTCGGGCAAGGCGAACGAAAACCGGCGTCGCGCTTGCGGAAGCGTTCGCCGTCGACCGTTTTAAAAACGCCGGGTCGGAACGTTTTATCGCGCCGACCCTAAATTTTGGGAAAGGGAAGGGATAAAATGTCCGAACGCAAGCCCGACGCGTCGCCGAGCGACGCTCCGACCTCGTATCGCAAAACGATCGCGGCGCTCGTCGCGGTTATCGTCGTTTATTTCGGGCTGTTGATCGCCGGACTCCCGCAAAAGTGGACGGCGGCGCAGTTTGAGGAACACGGCTCGCACGAAGCGGTCGCCGCCGCGCATACGGTCGAAACGCCGGAAACGGAAGCGGCGGTCGCGACGGCCGAAACGACGGAGGCGACCGAAGCGAGCGCGATTCCGGAAAACGCCGAAGCGGAGGCCGAGGAAAACGTCGCGACGGAGCCGCCGATTCCGCCTCTTTGGACGGTCGCGCCGTTCGTTATTTTGCTCCTTTGCATCGCGGTTTTGCCGTTGATTCCGGCGACCGCGCATTGGTGGGAGAGCAACCGCAACCGCTTTGTCGTCGCGGCGGTTTTGGGCGCCGTTACGCTCGGCTATTACGCGTTTTGCTGCGATTTCCCGCTCGACGCGCACTGGCCGGCGCACTCGACGGTCGCCGCGGACGCCTCGCCGCTCGCCAAGGCCGGAACGGTTTTCGTCAACGCGATCGTCGGCGAATATATTTCGTTCGTCGTCTTGCTCTTTTCTCTCTTCGCGATTTCCGGCGGAATCCGGATTTCCGGCGACTTGAAAGCGTCGCCGGGAACGAACGCCGCGATCTTAGCCGTCGGCGCGTTGTTGGCGAGTTTCGTCGGAACGACCGGCGCGGCGATGCTTCTTATTCGGCTGTTGCTCGAAACGAATAAAGAGCGGAAGTTCCGAGCGCACACGGTCGTTTTCTTTATTTTCGCGGTCTGCAACTGCGGCGGTTGTTTGCTTCCGATCGGCGATCCGCCGTTGTTCTTGGGGTATCTGCGCGGCGTCGCGTTCTTCTGGACGTTCGCGCTTTGGAAGGAATGGCTCTTCGTTTGCGGGCTGTTGATCGCGGTTTATTACCTTCTCGACCGTTTTTACTATTGGCCGAAAGAAACCGGGTTGAGCAAAGCGCTCGACGCGATCGAACGGAAGCCGCTTCGCGTTCGCGGACTTTTCCCGAACCTTTTCTGCCTGATCGGCGTCGTGCTGGCGGTCGCGCTCCTCGCGCCGAGTCAAGAGTTTTTGTCGCTTTTCGGCGTTAAGACCGGCTGGTATCCGCCGATGTTTTTGCGCGAGGTTGTTCAACTGGCGTTGGTCGCGGTTTCGTTCGCTTGCGGTTCGAACGCGATTCGGAAGGCGAACGAGTTCAATTTCGCCGCGATTATCGAAGTCGCCGCGATTTTCTTCGGGATTTTCATCTGCATGCAGGCGCCGATGCAAATCTTGAACGTCAAGGGCGGCGACGTCCGCGCCGCGGCGAGCGCCGTTGGGGAAAAGGTCGGGACGAACGAAGCGCAGCAGCTCTTCTGGATGACCGGTTCGCTTTCGTCGGTGTTGGACAACGCGCCGACTTACGTCGTTTTCTTCGAAGTGGCGCGGGTCGCCGACGAAACGAAGCTCGCGGAGCTGAAAGCCGCCGAGCGAACGGACGAAGCGGACGAACTCGAAGCGACGTTGACCGCCGGGCAAGCCGCGACGGGCGTTCGGATTCGCGAATTGCTCTTGGTCGCGGTCTCGTTGGGCGCGGTCTTGATGGGCGCGATGACGTACATCGGGAACGGCCCGAACTTTATGGTGAAGGCGATCGCGGAGGAAAGCGGCGTCAAAATGCCGAGCTTTTTCGGTTATATCGGTTGGAGCGTCTGCGCGTTGCTCCCGATTTTGGTCGTTATGACGCTGATCTTCTTGTAAACGTCGGAGCGGTCGCGGTTTAAGCGGCGAGCGACGGCGAGCGAACGCGTTTTGCGTCGACGTCGACCGCCGCGCTTCAACGACTTAAAAAACGCCGGAACGGGAAAACTCGTTCCGGCGTTTTTTATTGAGGAACGTTTGAATTGGCGATTATTCTTGTTATCGCCGTTGTTTTTAGAAAAAAGGTCGATATAACATAATAGCGATGAAATTTTTACGCGTTCGCTTGTTATTGAACGCGAGACGAACGAGTCGCGCAGTCTAGTCGAAATAATAGAGAAACGACGAAATACACGAGAGGGGAAAGAAGGCGTATGAAAAAGCGTTTTATCGCGTCGGCGATTTTGAGCGCGTTATTTATTGGGGCGGGGTTCGCTTCGGATACGTCGAGCGAGTGGAAAAACTCGAGCGGCGAAGTCGTCGCGATCGGAACGCTCGACGTGGAGCGAACGTTGGACGAAACGCCCGGCGATTCCGCGCCGAGCAAGGTTTATATCCGAACGGAAGGCGGAAAAACGTTGGCGTACCGTTATCGCTGGTTGGGCGACGACGAGCGCAAACGCGTCGACGAAGCGTTGAGCGCGCCGGGCGCGGCGGAAGTCGTCGAGGAAGAGGATGCGGCGGCTCCGGAAGCCGTTGCGCCGCCGGCGGACGACGAAATCGAGTTCGAGGAAGACGTCGAGACGTCGCAAAAGGAAAAACCGAACGTCGACGTCGCGTAACCGGCGGCGGGGACGCGCAAAACGATAACGGTTAAGGGCGCGGAGTACGCGTTTCGCTACTGTCCGGCGGGAATGTTCGAGATGGGGAGCCCGATTTACGAAGAGAATCGCGGAAGCGCCGAGACGCGCCATCGCGTTGTCTTGAGCGGTTTCTGGAGGCTGGAAACGGAGGTAACGGTCGGGATGTGGCGAACTTTCGCGGAGGCGACGAACTATAAAACGGGCCCGGGGTACGAGGGCAAAGGCGGTTGGGGCTTCAACGCGTCGACGGGGAAATTCGAGTACGGTCGTCAATATACTTGGGAGAATCCGGGTTTCGAGCAGACGGACGACTGTCCGGTAACGCAAATCGACTGGGCGGGAGCGGTCGCTTTCGGCGCGTGGCTTGCGGACGAATCGGGATTGCCGATTCGCCTGCCAACCGAAGCGGAGTGGGAATACGCCTGCCGCGCCGGAACGACGACGCCTTACTATTTTGGCAAGGACGCGGAAGAGTTGCATCGATACGGCAACGTCGCGGACGCGTCGGCGAAGGAGTATTTTTCCGATTGGTCTTCTACGATCGCCGGCGCCGACGGTTACGTTTTCACCGCGCCGGTCAAGAGTTTCAAACCGAACGCTTGGGGCCTTTACGATATGTGCGGCAACGTTTGGGAGTGGCGTCTCGATAGGTACGACAAGGATTACGGCGCTAATTTAAACGTGGTGTTGCGGAACCCCTACGTCGCTCCGGAGGGCTCGCTCCGGGTGTTGCGCGGCGGTAGCTGGAGCTACAGCGCCAAGTGCTGCCGGTCGGCCTACCGGTACAACGGCGACCGGCCGGATCGGAACTGCACCTACGGCTTCCGGATCGCGCTAGGTTTTTTGCCCTAACGCGAAGAACGTTTCGCGCCTTCCGGAGCGAAGCGTTTGCGCTCGAACGCCGCAAACGCGATCGGGGCGTTTTCGTCGTTGCCGTCGACTCTTGGGCGCGGGGGCTTTGCTCGGGCGGCGTCGCGACGTCGAAGAACGACGTTGATAATTGTTTTCGTTGCTTTTATCGCGGCGAATTTTTGCGAAATCTTCTCGGGGGCGTTTCGCCTCGACGTTTGAGCCTGTCGGGCGGAGAAAGCGGGGCGTTGCGCTCGGGTAATTTGAAAAAGCCGTCGCGTCGAAGTTTTGGCGCGGCGGCTTTTGTTGGTTTTGACGGTTTTAGCGGCGAAAACGAAACGACGCTTGCGCCGCCGCGACGTTCGGGACGGAGTCGCGGCGGCGGGCGGCGGTTCGGTTGACATCGCCGTCGAGAACGGCGCTCGGCGGCTCGACGTTTCGCTTGCGGCGTCGCGACGGAGGTTTGCCGGTTTGGCGTTATTTCAGCTCGACGTTTTTCGGGCCGACGAGGTAAAGAATCCCCGGCGCGAGACGAACCGACGCGCCGGAACGCGGCTTGTCGACTTCGTTCCCGAGGTAGTCGAACGCCGCGTCGACCTTGCCGTCGATCTTGAGCGTCGTCGGACGTTCGGCGCGGCCCGACCAAAGCGCCCAGCCGCGCTTGCCGTCCGGACGCGTCCAAGAAGCGACCCGCGTTTCGACGGTTGCGTCGAGTTTGTCGCCGGTCGAACCCGCCGGGCGCGCCTTCGTCAACGCTTGGTAAGCGAAGTAGCCCGGTTTCGGATCGAGCTGTTGACCGACGATTCCGAAGTGATGCTCCTTGTCGACGTCGTCCCGTTGCGGCGCGTGAAATTCGTACCAAAAATAACGCTCGACGCCGAAAGCGAACGACGCGAGCAACGCTTGCGGGAGGTAAACCGCTTGGTTCTCGACCGTCGAAACGTTGTCGCCGACCGCGCCGTCGCCGAGAATCGACGAAACGACGACCGCGCCGCGGTAATCGCTGTTAAAGTCGCAAACGCAAGCGGCGACGCCGGCAAAGTCGCCCGAACGCGCTTCGAGGAGCGGGATGAAACGGTCGCCGTCCTTGAGCCGCGAACCGTCGAAGAAACGCGAACCCTTGACGACCGGCTGATAACCTTCGAGTTCCTTAGCGCTCGCCGAAGCGACGAAGAGCGGCGCCTCTTGCGGGACGTTTTCGCGCGTCCACCAAGCGTACCAAGCGAGCCGAAGCGCCCGCATGTCGGCGTCGTGCGTCGGATTTTCGCGCTGTTGCTTGTAAAAACCGCTTTCGTCGATAAGCGAACGATAATAAAGGGGAACGCCGCCCAAGAGGAAAAGGGCGCCGCCGTCTTTGACGTACTTAACCAGCGCGTCGAAACGGTCGGCCGGGAACGTTTCGCTCGGCGGCATAATCAGCGCCGGAACGTCTTGCGGCGAAAGCGTTTCCAAACCGTCCGCGTCGACGAAGGAAACGAGGTTCTCGACCCCGCCTCCGCCGCCGAGTCGACCGCCGACCGGGCCGCGTCCGGCGCGACCGCGAGCGAAGTAACCGGCGGGCAAAAGGCGGTAAAATTCTTGCGGCGTCGCGTTCGCCGACGGTTCGTACCGCGAGTCGTAAAAGATCGCGACCTTCGGGAGCGATTCTTCGCCGGTCGTCGATTTCGGGAAGAGGTGTTGGAGCCCGGCGCTAACGACGCGGTTGTTCGTTTCGCCGAAGACGGGGGGCGTCGCCCAGCCCATTTCGGTGATCCAAATCGGCTTCGGCGCGATATTTCGCTTCTTTAACGCGGCGGGGAATTGGGCGACCTCTTCCTTAAAGCGTTCGATCGTCCGCTCGGTCGTCAAGCCGCCGCGATAGGGGTGAATGTTGATAACGTCGAAAAACTCGCCCGCGCCCGCGTCGAGCGACGCTTCGAAGTAATCGATCGGAACGCCCGCGAGCCCGCCGTAAAGAACGACGAGTTCCGGGTCGATCGCTTTGATCGTCTTGTACGTTTCGCGAAGAAGCGTCGCGTAATCGGCGCCGCTCGGTTTCGCCTTCCAAAAGCCTTCGAGGTTCGGTTCGTTCCAAACTTCCCAATAGCGGATTCGGTCGCGGTAACGCTCGACCGTTCGGCGGACGTACTCGAGCCAAGCGTCCAAATGTTGAAACGCCGGAGTCGCCCAAGCGACGTCGTAATCGAGAATCGGCAAGACTTGCAGCCCGACGCGAGCCGTTTCGTCGACGACGCGGTCGAGATGGTCGAACGTCCATTCGCCCTTTTTCCGTTCGACGCCGCTCCAAGAGAAGTCGGCGCGCGCCCAAGCGATTCCGGCCGCCTTCATCAGTTCGAGGTTTTTCGGCATTTGGTCGTGTTCTTCGCCGCCGCCGAGGTGCGAGCAGACGCCGTAAGGCGAGTCGGCGATTCCCGGTTTCGACGAGGCCGGTTCCGCTCCGAACGCGGCGTCGGCGTTAAATTGGGCGAACGGGGAAGACGGGGCGAGCGTTTCCGCTCCGAAAACCGCGGAAGCGAGGAGCGCGCTTTGCGTAAAAGCGCGGCGAGTGATTTTGTCTTGGCTCATCGGCGTTTCTCTTCGACGTTGAAAAGGGGGAAACGGACGGAACGCGAACCGTCGAAAGCGCGGTTTTAACGGTTCGACCGGAAATAACGACGCGGTTTTAGGCGCCGCGTCGCGAAAAAATAAAGTTTGTCGTTATTATACGGCGCTCGAAACGCGATTTCAACGGTTTTAGTCGATTTTTAACGACTTTTAGCGAAAAGAGCGAAAAAAAACGAACGGCGCCGCGTTAGTGTTGTTTAACTTACTTGAAACCGAGTTTTTGACACGGAAAAGTCGCGGCTAATTTTCGAGTATGCGGCGCGACCGGGGGCGTTGCGTCGTCGACGAAGACGGGTATAATGAAAGCGTTCGGCGGCGAAAAACGCGTTGAGATAAGCGAAATAAAGGAAATAAGGAAGAAAAAGGAAATGGCTAAATTAAGCGGTCTGAGGGGGACGACGGCGCTTTTGGCGGTTTTAACGTTAACGACGGCGGCGCTTTTGAGCGGTTGCGGGACGGACGGACCGCGAAACGGCGGGACGAGCGGCGGCGAGTCGGCGAAAACCGGAACGTCGGACGGCGTCCGCGTCGTTTCGACCGTCCCGAGCGTAACGGAAACGCTTTTCGCGTTGGGACTTGGCGACTCCGTCGTCGCGGCGTCGACGTATTGCCAATATCCGCCGGAAGTCGCCGACTTGCCGAAAATTGGAAGCCTTTTCGATATTAATATCGAGGCGATCGTCGAACTCGAGCCCGATTTCGTCGTCGTGTTGCGAGAAAATGAAGAGCTTGCGCAAAGATTAACGGCGCTGGGCGTCGAAACGGTCGCGGTCGATCATTCGTCGCTGGCGGGCGTGTTGGCGTCGTTCGAGACGCTCGGCGCGGCGGTCGGCGGCGAAACGGGCGCGGAGAACGGACGAAAATTGCGTCGCGAAACGGAAAATCGACTCGACGCGATTCGAGCGAGCGTCGCGGGGCGTCCGAAGCCGTCCGTGTTGATCGCGATCGACCGAACGCCGGGACTCGGCAAGATCGCCGACGTTTTCGTCGCCGCCCAAAACCCCTATTTTAACGAAGCGCTCGAAATCGTCGGCGCGACGAACGCCGCCGGGGAACTGCGCGGCGCGGCGCCGGTCGTTTCGCCGGAAGGGATCGCGACGCTGAATCCGGACGTAATCGTCGATCTTTCGACCGACGGCGTTTACGTCGAGGGCGCCGAGGCCGACGCGAAGATCGCCGAAAAACGCGCCGAGTGGTTGACGCTCGGCGACGGCGTTAAAGCCGTTAAAGACGGCAAAATTTATCCGGTTCTCGACCTTTACGCGACCGTCCCGGGGCCGCGAACCGTCCTATTTTTGGAGAAGCTCGCCGATTCGATTTGGACGGAGCGCGAAAAAACGCCGGTCGAAGGGGATAAAAAGCGTTGATTTCGGAGGTTTGCGCAAAATAGAGGGGCGGCGAAAAGGGAAGAAACGGCGCCGAACGGGAAACGCGGCGGCGGAAAACGGCGTCGAACGGAAACTCGGCGGCGAAAAACGGCGTCGAGCGGGAAAAAAACGGCGGGGAAAACGGCGTCGGTTGGAAAACGCGTCGCGGCGAAGAGAATTCGTCGCGACTTTTTTATTTCTTGCGTTTCTCGAAAAGCGAGGGGAAAGGAGGACGGCGTTTGTCGCGAAAAAATATTTAACAAAGAATTTTAGCGTATTGAACGTTTATCGCGTTAACGAACGGTTGAAAAATTTGCCGATTTTGCCAAGTCGACGTTAAAAGGGGTATTTTGGAGAAGAAAAAAGGAACGCGCCCCTTGCAACCGGCGAACCGAGGCGCGGAACGTCGGCGGCGCAAGCAAGTTTTAACGAAAGGAAAACGGAAATGACCGATTGGAACGAAAATAACGGCGACAACCAAAATAATCAAAACAACGACGGTTGGAACGGCGGCGAACAAGCGCGCCGCGACGGCGAAATGAACGCGGCGAACGAAAATCAAAATATGGGCGATATGGGCAATATGCGCGAAACGTCCGGTTCCGAAAATAGCGGCGATCGCGAAATGTACGGGGTTTACGAAAGTTACGAAAGTTTTGAGGCCTTTGACGCCGACGGAACGCCGACGATTATCGAGTCCGAAAAGGAATTTGACGAAATTATCGCCGAGGGCGTCGCGATGATCGATTTTTACGCCAAGTGGTGCGGCCCTTGCCAAATGACCGGAAAGACCTTCGACTCCTTGGCGCAACGCTTCGCCGGACGGGCGACGATCGCGAAAGTCGACGTCGACGCGCACCCGAAATTGGGAACGAAGTGCAATATTTCGGCGGTGCCGACCGTTCTGCTTTACGAAGACGGCGAATTGCGCGAGCGGTTTGTCGGCGTTCGCTCCGAAGCGGAATTGGCCGACGCGCTGGAAATCGCGTTGACCGGCGTCAACGTTTGACGCGGAAAGCTCGCCAAACGCCGTTAAATTCCTTGAAAACAGCAAAGTTTGACGTCGATTGATGGAATCGGCGTATTAGGCGAAACGCGCCGGTTGAATAAAACGCGAGTTTAAACGGTCGGCGCAAGATAGGCAAGCGGCGAAACTTAAAACAACCCGCTTGCCGCCGACGTCGCGACCGAGCGATTCTCGCGACGGGCGCGGCGTCGCGCAAATCGTTCTCTTTTTTCATCTCTTGTGTTTTGAAAATGTTGCGATATTTCGCTTTTCAAAAAATCTTCCGTCGGCTCTTGACGCATTATAAGCGTCGCTTATAATGAACGTTTTTCTCGAAGACTGGTTCGCGAATCGAGCGGGAAAAATCGCGTTTTTGATTTTTTGAATCTTGTTTGAGTTAAACTGCGTTTGATTTAGGTTGGAACGAGTTGACGGGGATTGGAAAAATAAGGAAGGGAGAACGGACGTTGGAAAACGGCGAAGATAAATCGGTCGCGCAAATTGGGAGAGATAGAAACGACGGCGAAACGGCGGCGCTCTTCGAGCGGAGCGAAAAAGCGGCGGAGGCGGCGCGGCGTTTGCTGGAGCGTTGCGGCGTCGTCGCGATTTGGGAGGAACTTGGCGCGACGGTTAATCTCGTCGGCTCGTTGCGAATGGGACTGACGACGCCGAATCGTCGCGACGTCGACTTGCATATTTACTCCGATAAGGTCGACGTCGCGGAGTCGTTCCGAGCGGTCGGCGCGTTGGCGAGTCGACCGGGAGTTAGACGCGTTGAATTTAGGAACTTTCTCGCGACCGAGGAGCGTTGCGTTCAATGGCGCGTTTGGCTCGTCGACCCGAGCGAACCGGAGGAAACGGCGCTCGAATGGGCGCTCGACTTGATTCATATCGAGCGGAACTCGAAATACGACGGTTACTTCGAAGACGTCGCCGAACGAATTGCCGCCGCGTTGACGCCGGAGACGAAACGCGCGATTTTAACGATTAAAGAGGTTGCGCCGGACGCCGAAAAAGTCGCCGGAATCGAAATTTATCGGGCGGTTTTGGAGGGCGGCGTTCGCGATTGGGCGGCGTTTGTCGCTTGGCGGCGCGAGCGGCCGGTCGACGGCGTTCTCGAATGGTCGCCTTGACGCGATTTCGAAGCGGCGCGCGCTCTAAATTTGCGCTTATTAATATATTAAGGACAAAATTTTGCGAAAACGCGCCTAAAATTTTCCTAAAAATCGACTCAACATAAGGCGAGGGAGGGCGACGCGAGCGGAAGTCAAGAAACGACGGCGCCGGTTGCGCGGAATATAAGGGTTGCAAGGCGGGCGCAAACCGCTTTCGAATGAACCCAAAAGGGCGCGGCGTCTTGACGGCGAACGATTTTCGGCGTAAAATAAAAGCGTCGAATTTTCGGCGTTCGGTCGAGCGTCGAAAATTTTGAGAATTTAGCGAAGTCGGCGAATTTGCGCAAACGGCGAGTTTTGCGACGAGTAAAAACGCTTCGAATAACGTTGAAACGGAAGTTTTAGGGAACGATAATGGCTGGAAAAGCGAATAACGCCGCCGTCGGGGCGATCGAATTGTCGAGCGTCGGCGTCGGGTATCAAGTTCAAGACGCGTTGATGAAAGCCGCGTCGACGACGCTCTTGATCGCTCGAACAATCTGTTCGGGCAAGTATTTGATCGTTTTTTCCGGCGCGATCGGCGACGTCGAAGCGGCGATGGAGACGGCGAAACGGGTCGGCGGAACGTCGACGATCGATTCGCTGACCGTCGCGAACGTTCATCCGGCGGTTTTTCCGGCGATGGCGCAGTCGGTTGTTTTGGGGCCCGAGACGGTCGGCGCGCTCGGCGTCGTCGAGACGTTCAGCGCCGTTTCCGCGGTCGTCGCCGCCGACGTCGCCGCGAAAGCCGCCGACGTAACGCTTTTCCGGCTCAGCTTGGCGATGGCGATGGGCGGGAAGGGCCTCCTTTTGATGACCGGTTCCCTTGCGAACGTTCAAGCGGCGGTCGACGCGGCGGTCGAAGGAATTAAAGATCGCGGGCTGTTGGCGTCGGCGGTCGTCTTGCCGCGTCCGGAAAAAGAATTGTTTTCCGATTATCTTTAATTGTCGCAATTCGGGCGGGCAAACGGCGGTTGAAACGGCTGTTGGGGCGATTTGACCGGGTTTTGACGTTTAGAGCGGTTTTGACGATTGAGCAACGTTTTTAACGGTCGAAACGATTGTAGGGCGCGATTCGACGAGCGTTTTTGACGGTCTAAACGATTTGGGCGCGATTGGATCGAGCGTTTTTAACGCTTAAAACGGTTATTGGGGCGTCGGACGGTTCGACTTCGTTGCAATTTGGATAAAATGGGGAAAGGACGCGGAATGAAAATCGTCGTCGTCGGAGCAAAGGGAACGCTGGGAAGCGCGATCGCGAATTATTGGAACGACTCGCGAGTCGAACGGCGAATTGCGGCGAACGTCGGCGGTTCGGTCGTCGAATCGGACGACGTCGTTATCCCGTTGAATTTGCCCGACTTCGACCTTTGCTCGCGCCTCTTCGTCGTCGAAACGTTGAGCGATTTTAAGCCGGACGTCGTCGTCAACGCGGCGGGCGTCAACTTGATCGATTGGCTGGAAACGCGAGCGAACACCGCGCGGAACGTGCACGCGAACGCCGTCGCCAACCTGAAAGAGGCCGTTCGGCGAACCGGGGCGCTTCTCGTTCAGTTCGGGTGCGGCGAAATCTTTTATCGCGACCGTTTGACCCGGCTTCCCGAGCCGAACGAAGGGACGAAAACGTTTCAAAATGGAGAAAAAGGGGGAAATGACGAAGGTTTGAGCGGCGGTCGCGTCGAAAACGGAACGGCGGCAAGTTCGCTAATTCTCCCAAATCCCGCGTCTTCTCAAGAAGTCGTTTTCGACGAATGGGGAAACGCGCGCCCGATTTTAACGATCGCGCCGGACGCGCCGGCGTTTTCCGAGTTAGATAAGCCGAATCCGGCGAGCGTGTACGCGAAAACGAAGCTCGAAAGCGAGCGAATCGCGGCGGAAGCTCCGAAATCGTTGATTTTGCGAACGTCGTCGATTTTTGGCGAGACGACGGAATATTCGTCTGGAAATTTGGTCGAATCGCTCTTGAAAGCGTTCAAGCGGACGCGGCGACTCTCCGCGTTGAACGATAAAATCGTCGAGCCGACTTGGGCGGTCGACGTTCTTTGCGCGCTGAAAACGCTCCTTCGAACCGGCGCGACCGGGCTTTATCACCTGAGCGGCGGTTCGCGAGGAACGGCGCGCGACGTCGCGGAGTTCATCGCCGAGCGTCGCGGCTTGTCGAACGTGCAAATCGCCGGGATTTCGTCGAAGGAATACGGCTTTTCGGCGCCGCAGTCGGCGTTTACCGCGTTAAGATCGGTAAAATACGGCGAACTTGACGGCGTTTATCGCTTGCCCGATTGGCGTTCTTCGCTTGCCGATTACCTCGATTGGCGCGACGGCGGCGGGAAGTAAGGGGCGGAAAACGAAAAGCAAGGAACGACGCGGCGTTTTTAAAAATTGGAGCGCGTTGCGGCGGAGAAACGAACGACGTCGCGAGCGGTTGTTTTGGAGGTGAACGGCGCCGATAGCGTCGCGGTCGCGGCGTTATTTTTCCGGCTTCCATTGACGCTCGAACTCGGCGAGAATTTTGCTTGCGACGTCGTTTAGGAAGTCGTCGTCCTCTCGCGTTTGAGCGTTCGCTTCGTCGATCGCGACTTGAATCGCGGTCGCGAGGTCTGCGACGAGCGTTTTTAGTCGGGCGATCGTCGCCGTCGGGAGGCCGTAATCGATTTCGACCGTTCGCGTTTGGTAAAGAAGAACGTCGTATTTCTCTTCGTAAGTTCGAACGCGCGTCGACGCCGTCTCTTCGTAAGGAACGGCGCGTGTTTTCGTTTCGAAAATCTTTTGGAGCGGCGAGAAAAACGCCGGACGACCGTCGATTTCGCCGTTGGGAATCCGTCGTTTGTTCTCGACCGGCAGCTTGTCGACGAGCGCGGCGAGCGTCGTTTGCGCTTCTTGGAGCGCGCGAAGTTGCGGAACGGTTAGGTCGGCTTCGATCCCGCAAAACTCGAAGCGCCCCTTCGAAACGGAGTTCGCCCGTTGCCGCGCGCCGTGTTGGCGGACGACGTCGGCGACGATCTCGACGACTTGCGACGCGATATTTTCCGGCGCGTCGACGATATACGCCGTTCGTTCCTCCGTTTCGAGTTTGTCGTCGGCGTCGAAGCGTTGCGTTCGCGTCTCTTGGGCGCGAATCGTTCCGATGAGGGCGTTCGCTTTCGCGAGTTGGCGTTTTTGCTTGGTGAAGGTCGTTTGGACGGTTTTCGCCATTTGATTTCCTTTGCGTTTATTTATGTTTTTGTCGCTTTTGGAAAAACGTTAAATTTTTCGTTGAATTTTTTGACGAAATAGGACGCCGCCGCGGATTGGCGCGACGCGATTCGATAAGTCGAACGTCGTTTGAAAATTAAAGTGTCGGTCGAAAAACGAACGCGCAAACGGCGTTAAAATAGGTAAAGAGAAACGAGATTTCGCTTACCGCCCTTGACGCGTCGGGCGGGGAAAGAGATCGCTCTCTTTCGCGGAAGGCTAAATCGCGGGCGAACGGCGACCGATTTCGTTTCGCGTCCGACAAAAGCCGAACGGAAACGGGCGGTCGCGTCGCCTTTGAAGGGAATTTTCCGTCGCGAGGCGCGGCGATTTCGGCGTTCTAAAACGAATTTCGCGAACGAAACGTTGCGAAAATCGCGTCGAACGACGAAAAAAACGTCTTTCCGCGCTCGTTTTTTGACGGCCTCGGGCTGCTAAAATCCCCCGTCGTTTCGCTGGAAACGTCGAAACGCTCCCGACGCGAAACGGCGGAAAACTCGCCCTTCGACGGAAACCGCCGAATTTCGGAACCGGCGAACCGGAGCCGAACGATTAATTCCCGCGCTTGCGGCCGCGTCCTCCGTCAAAACGGAAGAGCGCTAAAGGACGCCGCCGGGGCCTTGCGGTCTGCAAAAAAAAATGCAGCCCTTCGCGGCGTTTAAAAGAGAGAAACGAACCGAGCGAACCGACGTTTGGTCGCGGCGGCGCTCGCGTTTTGGCGGTCGGTTCGACAACCTGGGCGCGGCGCTTAACGCGAGTCGGGTTAGTTCTTAATTCTACTTTCTTAATCGTTTTCTCGAAGGGCGATTTTTGAGCCTCGCGTCGACTTGGACGCGTGAAAAACGTTGCGATTTTCTCGCTGAACATTGCGTTCTTGATAAACCTGCTCGTTTTTTGTTTTAATAATCGGCTCTTAATCCTTGAACGGATTTTTGGGCGTTTTAAGACTCCAAGGGAGCGACCAACTCCGGCGGCGTTCCGTTTTTCGCGCTTTCCGTCGAAGCGTTTCCGCTCCGGACGTCGGCGCTCGAACCGAAACGACGTCGGGTCTTAAAACTTTCCGTCAAGCGAACTCTCGTTCCTTTCTTTCTAAGATAGCGTCGGGAGAAAAATTTGCCCAAAAAAAAGGAAATTTTTAGGCAAAAAAAGAAAAAAAGTCGGGCGAGCGGCGCGCAAGGAAGAGAATCGGCGGAGAAAATAGGTGAAAGGCGTCGATTGGAACGGTTGACGAACGACGAACGCGCCGAAACGGCGAACGTCGGAAATTGAGGGCAAGGCGCCGCCGCGTTTCGACGGAAAAACGCGGCGACTATTGAAAATTGTTTTTAACGTCGGTTATTAGTGTTGAAAATCGACGCTAAAACGATTACAGCGCCGGTTTCAAGTTTTCCCATTTAACCGACCAACCCTCCGGGAAGCCGGGGCCGGAGTCGCCGGACGTCGGAGGCGCGGGACGTTTCGCCGGGTCGACCGCGGCGTCGGCGTCCGAATCGAACCCGGCGCACATCGCCGCGACGGCGTAAAGGAGTCCGCCGTTACCCGGGAGGTAAGGGCAGGGCCCGCCGAGGTTGACGCCGCGTTCGTCGTAAACGTTGCGCGGCGAGTCGTTAAGGAGCATTTCGACCGCCAAATCCGGGCGCCCGACGCGCGTCGCCGCCATCGCCGTCCAAGGGAAGTCCCAGCCCCAGCAGCGGGGCCACTGCCACTCGGCGACGACTTTTTCGAGCGTGCGGCGCGCCGTCGCTTGGTCGACTCCTTCGAGCGGCGGGAGCATTCCGAGGACGCCGATCAAGTCCGGGTGTTCCCAATTCCGCTTTTCGAACGAGTCGAACCATTCGGCGGAGTGAACGAAAACGCCGTCTTTTTGCGGGAGCGGCGCGAGATTTTGGCGAACTTCGTCCCAACGCGCGATCCGATCTTGCCCGAGCCGTTCGCGCCAACGGTTCGCCGCGTCGAGACCCCAACGCCAATACGCGAGGTCGAAAACGCAGTCTTTCGTCGTTCCTTGTTCGCTCGGCGGCATATTCGGCGCCAAATGATAAACGCCGTCGGCGTCGCGAACCGGGTAATCGGCCATATGTGCGGCGGTTTCTTCGACAATCTCCGCCCATTTTAACAGCGTTTCGCGGGTCGGATTGCGGCGGTAATCGAGTTCCGCGAAGAAAATCGGGTGCGGCTGCTTCCAAAGGAGAACAAGGTTCCCTTGCCAAGGCGCGGTGCGACCGTCCGGCGCAATCTCTTTTTGCCATTTAAAGCCCTTGTAACCGAGCTGTTCGGCGAGCGCGCGGGCGCCGTCTTTAACGGTCGGGTAAATTTTAAGGGCGTCGTCGGCCAGTTCGGCGCGGTTCCAAAGGAAGTAATGGGCGAGGTGCCACCAGGTCATTTCGAGGTGGAAGCGACCGCTCCAGTTGTCGACCGTCAAGAGGCCCGCTTCCGAACTTGGCCAATTCCCGGCGCTGTTCGTGCGGAGTTGGAACTGCGAAAGGACGATGCGGCGTTCGAGTTCCTTCCAGCGCGGGTCGGCGCTTTCCGAGAGATCGACCGCGGCGCCGGAACGCCAAAACGCTTCCCAACGCGCCGCCGACTCGGCTTTGACCGCGTTAAATTGGGACGTCTGGGCCGAAAAAACGGAATCGTCGGTCGGTTGGCGAGAGTAATCGCCGCCGTCGAAGGTCAACAGAAGGTCGAGCGGTTGCGAAACGGCGCCGGTTTTATCGGTCGCGTCGGTTTTGACGGCGGTTCCGGAGACGCGAATCGACGACGTTTCGCCGACTTGCGCGCCGACGCCGTTCGTCCAATCGACGCGAACCGAATACGAGTAATCGCCGACGACGCCCTCGGCGTATTCGTTCGAGAGATTGCGCTTGACGATCAGCGCGCCGGAAATTTGCGCCGCTTCGCTATTTTGTTTGTTTTCACCGTTATTTTCGTTAAAACCGTTCGGGACGGAAACGGCGAAGTCGGTTTTGGGCGCGTCGGCCGAGAAATCGCCCGTCCAAGCGCCGCGTTTCAGCGATTGATAAGGGAAGTCGACGACGACGGACAGCGCGCCGGAGCGGATTAGCGGCGAGTCGACGCGAACGGCGACCGTCGAGTCGAGGTTTTTGTCGTCGCCGACGCAAGTTTCGACCGAAACGGTTTCGCCGTCGAGTTCGAACGTCGTCGCGTGCAGGCCCGTCCAAAGGTAGAGGTCGCGGCGGACGTTCGAAATTTCGTTCGGCTTCAACTCGGCGCCGTCGCCGCGAACGAACCGAACGCGCGCTAAGTTCGCTTGATGCGGATTGTTGCGAACCCATTGATAAAGATCGCCGCGATCTTTCGGGAAGGGGTCGTTACCTTTCAAGCGGCCTTGCAGGTAAGTGCCGGTTTGCGGAACGTCGGCCCAAGTATATTTCGCTAAAAGAGGTTCGGAGTACCAACCCCAGTGCGCGAGAACGTCGCCGCCGAACGTTTGGAGCCCGGTGCCGTCGACGTTGAAACAGAAGTTGCCGTTCCCGACGGGGAGTTTTAAATCCAGATTTTCGGAGCGAATACGGTGTCGCGCGACAATTTTCTCGCGGTCGAGCGGTTCTTTCAGCTCGGCGGCGGTCGCTCGGTTGAAATCGACGGCGAACGAACCGGCGATAAGCGACGCGGCAAACGCCGTTTTTAAGGCGGATTTGATATTTGTTTTCATTTGAGCGTTTTCAAAAAAGGGGTGAAAGGGGGGGTGAACGCGGGTTATAAGTTTTGCTAATACTGACGTCGGCGCGTCCGGAAAAGGAAAACGCGCCGTGAAATATAACGGGCGGCGCCGGATTTAATAAACCGGTTTCGTCTTGTTTCGACGTTGTTAAGGAACGTTATTTGAGCGGTTTCGACGTCGCCAGCGCGAGGCAGCGGCCTTGGCTTCCGACGGCGTTGTAGAAGTGGTAAACGACGCCGTCTTGGAAAATAACCCAAGGTTTGTGCGCGTAAGTCGCGTCGTAATCTTCCGACGGCTCGACGAGGTGCGGGCCCTCCCAGCGGCGCCAATGAACGAGGTCTTTTGAAACGGCGAACGTGTCGAACGCCTTCGGCTTCCAGAACGCGCCGAAGTAGAACATAACCCAATAATCGCCGAGCCGAACGACTTGCGGGTCGCCGGAAATGCCGCTTCCATTGTCGATAATCGGGCCGTTTCCGAAGCGGCGCCAGTCGACGAGATCGTCCGAAACCGCTATTCCGATTCGCTCGACCGAGCGGCCGTTTTCGATCGCTTTGCCGTTGTAAAAACAGACGAATTGCGAGCCGAGACGGCGTTCTTTATCCCAAATAACGTTCGTTTTGTAGAGCGTCGTCTTTTCGAAAGCGCGGGCGTCCGGGTCTTCCGGCGCCATAATCGGGCGGTCGAGACGGCTCCACTCCTTCGGCGAGGCGGCGTCGTCCGTCCAAGCGAGGCCGATTTTGAGCGGGTCGGGCTCGTAGCCTTTCCCGGCGCCGCCGATGTAAGTGAACCAATATTTATTTTCGTATTTTTGAATCTCGTAAGAGCCGCCCCAAGTATGGTCGACGAGCGCGGCCGACGGCGAAACTTGCCAAGCGTCCCAACCGGTTCGGCGGAACGGCGCGACGACGCCGAGCGTTTCCCAGCGGACGAGATCGTCGCTCTTGGCCAATTTGGCGACGTATCCGGTTTTGTCGAGGAAGCAAAGATAGACCGTATGCCAAACGCCGTCTTTGCGGAAGACGTTCGCCGAGTCGACGGGGTTTCCGTTCTCTTCGGGAATGATAATCCCTTGTTTGTAAGGCGTTTTGATTTGTTCGTAAATCGCTTCCATTTCGGCGTCGGAAACGCCGGAGTCGCCGCTTAGGTCGACGTCGATCGGCTTGCGGGCGGCGTTGTTTTCGAGCGAGCGGGCGAACGCGGCGCCGTCGAGCGAAAATCCGCAAGACGCTGCGCAAAGGGCGGCGCCGGACGTCGCGAGAGTGCGGACGAAGCGACGGCGGGAAGGGGAGAAGTCGGGGAAATTTGGGGAATTGGGGGACATTGCGAAACCTAGCGAGCGAATGTTGAAGCGGACGACGTCGGCGCGTTCAAGCGTCGAAGAAACGTCTTCCGCCGAAGATTATAACCGGTCGGGCGGCAAAAAGCAAGAAAACGCCGGAAAAATGACGGAAAATTTTGGGCGCGAGCAAAGTTGGGGCGTTGGGCGGCGGTTTAATCGGAATTTTCGGCGCGACCGGACTGCGAAGGCGCGTCGACGTTAAATTTTCTGGAAAAATGAAAAAAACGGGCGAAAAAAATTTGCTTTTCGCTCGCGACTTTGGTATAATGAGGGCGTAAGGCAAAGAAACGGCGCCGATCCCGTTTAAGGCGTTTGTTTTTTTGACTTGCCGAAATTCCGAAGCGAAGAAAACCGACCTTAGGCGGCGTCGGCTTGCGCCCTTGTCGTTCGAGCGTTTGCGGCTCGGCGCGGGGTCGTCGACGGGAAGTCCGCAATTATTTTCAATTTTCGACGTTTGAAGTTTCGGAATTTTGTTTTTTGAAACGCTTTTCGGCGGCGCGATAGTTAGGCGCGTTTGTCGTCGGCGTTTTGACGTTGCGTTTTTTAGACTTTCTCGGATTTTCTGAACGGTCTAAATCCGCGAACGGCGAAAAAAGAGACGTTCGAGGGAAACCGCCGTCGACGCGTCGCGAGGAGGCCGGAGGGGCTCTTGCTTCGACTTTCATTCTTGCGACGATTTCGGTCTTGACCGCGTTCGAGTTGCGTCGAACGGGGTGAAGTCGCGTCGGTTTTCGCGTTCTTTCGCTCTCGTCGGCTTTCGGGTCGGCGCGCCGCGTTCTGATTGGCCCGTCGATTTCTTCGACGGGCTTTTTTGTTGGCCGACGTTGGAAACGGGGAAGACCGGGCGTTTGAGTTGGGAGAGCGAAACGCGGGTTAGTTTGCCGATTTTGCGGCTTTTGAGGGGGACGGGCGTTGGAAAAGACGGTCGCCGGAAGAATAAAGAGTCGGCCCCCCTTGCGGAAGAAAAAAGCGGGGGTAAAATGAACGGTCGAAGGAATTTTAAGACGAGCCCTCCGCTCCCTCGACGGCGAAACGGCGGCGCGCGTTGGACAATATCGAAAATTTGAACCTAAGAAGGATAAAAAATGCGACGTCTCTTGATTGCCGGCAACTGGAAGATGAACCTGAAACTCGATTCCGCGAAAGCGTTGGCGCAAGGCCTGAAAGACGCGGCGGCGGGCGTTTCCGAAGTCGATATCGCGGTTTGCCCCCCGAGCCTCTACGTTCAACCGGTTTGCGAAATTCTGAACGGCTCCAACGTCGGCGTCGGCGCGCAAAACGCTTACTTTGAAGCCGCGGGCGCGTTCACCGGCGAACTCGAAATGGCGATGCTGACCGACGTCGGTTGCCAATACGTCATTCTCGGCCATAGCGAACGCCGCCACATTATGGGCGAATCGAGCGAACAAGTTAACCTGAAAGTTCGCGCCGCGTTGGCCGCCGGTCTCTGCCCGATCGTCTGCATCGGCGAACTCCTCAAAGAACGCGAAGCGGGCGTTACCAACGACGTCAACCGTCGCCAACTCGACGGCTCCTTCTCCGGCGTTACCGCTGAAGAAATGAAGAAATGCGTTATCGCTTACGAACCGGTTTGGGCGATCGGCACCGGCAAGGTCGCGACCCCGGATCAAGCGCAAGAAGTTCACGCCGACGTTCGCGCTTGGTTGACCGAACGTTACGGCAAAGAAGTCGCCGACGTCGTCCGCATTCAATACGGCGGCAGCGTCAA
>JAGBDD010000026.1 GCA_017937685.1 Thermoguttaceae bacterium
CGACTACAACTTCCTGATTTCCCGCAGTTGGGGCACGGTCGCGCAAAACAAGGTTACGGTCAAAATCCGCACGAACGTCGGCACGGATAACGAACATTCCGCCGTCGAGATTATCGAACTGAAAGACGACCAAGACGTCGGCTTCACCGTTCAACTCGATCAAGGTCGTCGTCAAGAAGAGGTCAAGGAAGAAATCCTGACCGCCGCGGCCGCCTTGAATCAACTTCAAGCGCGTTCGGCTCGCGAACTTTCGCAACGCGTCGCGGCCTTCCAAGACCGTCAAGCTCGCGCCGACGCGATCGGTTCGAACGTCGCGCAAGACCAAGCGGCCAAATACGTTAGCGGTTACAAAGCGGAAAAAGCCGTCGAAAACGAAAATCTCGACGCGCCGCAAATTACTTACGTCGAACCCGATCCGGGTCATATGCCGATCATCAGCTACATTTCGCTTGGCGCCGGTTTCTCGACCAGCGCGGGCGTTAGCGGCGACCGTCGTTACGTCTTGGTCGCTCCGCAACCGATGTTCAGCCAACTCCTCCGTATGTTCACCTACAACTCCAGCTCCGGAAGTTCCGGCAGCAGTTACGGCGGCGGCAACGGCGGTTACGGCAACAACAACGGCGGCGGTTACGGCGGCGGTTACGGCAACAATAACAACGGCGGCGGTTACGGTAATAACAATAATCGCGGCGGCGGTTACGGCAACAACAATAACAATAATAACAACTGGTAATATTTTGCTTCGACGCGTCGTTTGAGTTTCGCTCGAACGGCGCGACGAGTAAACCGGCAACAAGAAAAGCGCGTCGACTTCGGTTGGCGCGCTTTTTTTGTCGACGAAACTCGCGTTTGTCGTCGCCGCCCCTTGACGGTTTCGAAGGCGAACGTACAATAAGAAAAAAGCGGTCGACGAACGGCGCGCCGCTATTTGAGGTTTTGGCGTCGGAGCGTTTGGCGCGGCGCCTTTTACGGAAAGGAAATCGAAATGGCGACTGTTCTTCTCACCGGGGGCGCCGGTTACATTGGTTCGCACGCCGCGTTGGAATTTTTGAACGACGGTTCCGAAGTCGTCGTCGCGGACAACTTTAGCAACAGTTCGCCGAAGTCGATCGAACGGGTCGAAAAGCTGACCGGCAAAAAGATCGCGCTCCGCGAAGTCGACGTTTGCGACAAAGCCGCGACGCGCAAACTCTTCGAAGAGTTCAAGTTCGACGCGATCGTTCACTTCGCCGGATACAAGGCGGTCGGCGAATCGGTCGCTTTGCCGTTGAAATATTACCGCAACAACATCGACTCCGCGTTGGTTCTCTGCGAGCTGATGGAGGAGTTCGACGTTAACAAAATTGTTTTCAGCTCCTCGGCGACCGTTTACGGCACGTCGCAAAACGTTCCGCTTAAAGAAACGGAGCCGACCGGTTGCACGAATCCTTACGGTTGGACGAAGTTGATGATCGAACAGATTTTGCGCGACTTCGCTCGTTCGAACGAGAAGATTTCCGTTACTCTGCTCCGTTATTTCAACCCGGTCGGCGCGCACGCGAGCGGCGAAATCGGCGAAGATCCGTTGGGGATTCCGAACAACTTGGCGCCGTTTGTTTGCCAAGTGGCGGTCGGTCGCCGCGAAAAATTGAGCGTGTTCGGCTCGGACTATCCGACTCCGGACGGCACCGGCGTTCGCGACTATATTCACGTCGTCGACTTGGCGCTCGGACACGTCGCCGCGTATCGCAAGGCGCAACCCGGGGTTAGCGTTTACAATCTCGGGACGGGAACCGGTTACAGCGTCTTAGATTTGGTCAAGACGTTTGAAAAAGTGAACGGCGTGAAGATTCCGTATGAGATAACGGCGCGCCGTCCGGGCGATATTGCGACCTGTTACGCCGATCCGACGTTGGCGAACGAAGCGCTCGGTTGGTCGGCGAAACTCGGTTTGGAAGAGATGTGTCGCGACGCGTACAACTGGCAAAAGAAGTACCCGAACGGTTATCGCGACTGAACGCAAGGCGCGGCGGCCCCCTTGACGTCGCCGCGCGGGCGCGTACAATAGAAAGACGTGAACCGGTCGACGCAGAACGTCGTTTACCGTTGTGCGTCGACCGGTTATTTTAGCGCGTAAGACGAACGTTTGCAACGTCTTACGGAATCGCGTCCTCGTAGCTCAGTAGGATAGAGCGACGGTTTCCTAAACCGTAGGTCGCTGGTTCGAATCCAGTCGGGGGTACTACCGATAGTTTTCGAGGGTTTTAACGATTCGTCGTTAAAGCCCTTTTTAATTGGGGTTAGCGCGTTTTCTCGGCGATTCTTGTCGTTTTCGGCTTCGTTAAAAATCGATAAGAATCGCTTAAAATCGCTCTCGATTGCAACCAATTTGCAACCTCCTTTCCGATTCTTCAAATTGGTTGTAGTTCGAATAACGTTTGATTTATCGCTCGTCGCGCGACGTTGCGAAAGCGGGAAGCGGCGCCTCCGAAACCGGCGACGAAAACTCCGACGCTCGGTCGCGCGGGAAGGGAAGCGGCGTCGGCGTTTTCGTCGCGCCGGTCGGTTGCGTCGCCGCTCGGACGTATTCCTCTTCCAGCGCGTGAAGGTAATGTTCGCGCGCCGTCGATTCGTTGTGTCCGATCCACTCCGCTTCCGCGATCGAACCGAAGTCGCGGTAAACTTCGTTCGACCGACTCGAACGCATATTCTGAATCAGGCGCTCCCAACGCGGCAAGCCCGACCAGAAAACGACGCGCTCGACCCGCTTCCAAACGGTGTTCGGGTTGCGCCCCTCCGCGATCACGTAAGGACTCCCGCCGACCGGAACCAACTCCCAAAGCGCTTCCAACTCCGCCCGCAACTCCGGGAAAAGCGGAATAATTCGCGTCGGTTTCCCAATGCGCGCCGTCTTCGGCGAGCGAACGAGCATTCGACCGCCCTCCCAATCGACGTCGCGCCACTCGGCCCGAAGCGCCTCCTCTTTTCGGAGACCGCCGATTCGATAAAGCGCGATCAGGGTTCGCGTCTCTTGGTTCGGGCACGCGTCCAACAACTTCGCGTAATCCGCTCGCGAAACGAACGTCTCTCGACGCTTGTTCTTGAACGAACCGCGCTTCAGCCCCGAAAACGGGTTCCGCTCGATCAGCTCGTTCGCGACGCCCCAAGCGAAGACTCGCGAAACGTCCCGAACGACGCCCGCCCGGGTCGCTTCCGAGTAAATCGCGTCGAGTTCGGCGATAAACGCCGACGCGTCCGACTTGCCGAAGTCGGAAACGTCCGTCGTTTTGTCGACTCGCTCGAAGAAGGTTCTCGTCGAACGCATCTTGTTCCGGAAGGTGATCGGTCGCATTCCCTTTTCTTCGGCGCGAAAATACTCGTCGAAGAGTTCGTCGAGCGAAAGCCGAATTTCCGGCTCGACCAAGCCGCAACGCTCGAACCGCTCCCGAAGGTCGCCGTCGAGCGCCGCCAACCAAGCGAACGTCCGCCGGTCGACGTTCGTTCCCGTTTCGAGCGCGTCGACGCAACGTTCGACGACGCCCGCGATTTCTTCCGCCGCCGTTCGCGAATAACTCGACGGCAAATAGAGCGTCCGACGCGCTCCGTTCAAGGTAAATTGGACGACTCGCGCGATTCCGCTCTTGCGGTTTCTTTCGTATACGCTCGCCATTTTGGATTATCCTTTCTCGTTTTTTTTTCGGCGAGGTTGCGATAAGGTCGACGCGACGATAACGTTTCGTCGCGCCGAAGTCAAGACCTCTTCCGATTTTTCCGGATTTAACGAGGCGGCGCGTCAAAGTTAACCCAACCGACGACCGCCCGCAAGCCGAACAAATAACGCTCGCCGATCTTCCGGCAAGGGAACCCCTCTTCGTCGATCAGTCGTTTAATCGTCGACGTCGCGACGCCGAGGAACGCCGCGACCTCTTCGAGGTTCATCACTTCCGCCGACTTTCGACGCTCCGGCTTCGCTCCGCCCGATTTTACCGAAATTCCCATCTTCCGCCCTCTCGTTTTCATTTTTCGTTATTTATGATTTTTGGAGCGTTAACGCTCTATCGTACTCGCGCGAGAACGCCGTTTCATCGATTTTCGCGACGTTTTCGACCAAAGAATCGACCGCGCCAAAACGCTCTCAAACGCCCGATGAACCGCGTTTAAACCCAACCGCCCGGAACCGGCTCGAATTTGCCGTCCAAAACGAGCGCTTTAACGAGTTTCATCGCCGAAGCAAGCGTTCCGACCGATTTCGCAAGGTCGAGCGCCGGAAGATTGCCCAAACGCGGCGCGTAAATCCGTTTCGTGCGCAAAGAATAGAGGACGACGCGGCGCGGCCCGCCTTCGTTCGGCGTCCAGTCCCCAAGTTTGTAAGTTTGACGACGCGTCGCCGGTTCGTTTTCCCAACTCATATTCGTTTCTCCTTTTGTTTCAAGTTTGACTCGCCGTTTTACTTTCCAAACGCCGCGACCGCGACGACGCCCGCCAAAAGCGACGAAATCGCGAACCAAAACGCCGCGCGACGATAAATCGCGACGTCGTTTCGCGCCGCGTCGAGCGCCGCTTGAAAGCGCGCCGCGGCGTCTTTCGCGTCGTGAAATTTTCGAAGAAGTTCGAGACTCTCTTTGGTTTGCTCGTCGACGTACCTAGTGAATTCCGCCGCCGTCGCGTCCCACGCTTGCGTCGTCGCGGCGACGTCTTTTTTCGAGTCGTCGAGCGAACGCGCCAACGCGGCCTTCTCCGCTAACAGTTCGTTTTCGCGCGCTTTGA
>JAGBDD010000205.1 GCA_017937685.1 Thermoguttaceae bacterium
GGCGCTAAAAGGTCGGCGTCGGCGCTCGGCGCCGGATCGGCGAGGAGATCGTTGGCGGGCGGCGGGAGCAAATCGTCCGCGTCCAGCAACGACGCCTCGCCCGGCTCCGGCGAAGCGACCGGCGCCGGAACCAAGCCTTGCGTTTGACGAATCGGATATTGAGCGCGCTTGCCGACTTTGGCCGCCGATTTCGCTTTCAAATCGACGATGGCGCGACCGCTCGAGCTCGTCCAAGACGACGAAGCGACCGGAATCGAGTCGAGATTGTTCGACGAACGCGAACGACCGTTTTCGGCGGCGAAAGTCGAACCGGCGGCAAGCAAAAGCGCAGCGCAAACGCCGATCGCGCCCGCTTTTTTCGTCTTCAAAAGATTCGCTAAAAGTTCCAAAGCGCCGCGACGCGCCAATTTAGCGCCGTCGTTTTCATTTCGACCGTTATTCTTTTCCCAATTTCTCAAATCGCTCATAATC
Organism: Thermoguttaceae bacterium; assembly: GCA_017937685.1. Lineage (GTDB taxonomy): Bacteria > Planctomycetota > Planctomycetia > Pirellulales > Thermoguttaceae > RUG369. The sequence continues at coordinate 472 of JAGBDD010000205.1, forward strand.
ATCCTCAACGTTTTTCGACAAGACGTCCGCGAACGGGGCGCAAAGTTGGATAAGTTTTTGCCGCGACGCTCAAAACGTCGGGCAGCGCCGCAAGTTCGGCGACCGTTTTTCGGAAGCCGTCGAGTCCGCTCGCATTCCCGATTCCTTCACTTGCCGGGAAAGAGCGAAAGCTCGAGGCGTCGTTACTATTCTTTTCGACCGCAAACCGTCAAAGTTTCACAAAATAATCCAAAAAATCGATAAAATCAGAATATTTTAACAACTTTAACAAAACGACGAACCGTTTTGAGCGCCAAAAGAACGTTTTTATTCCTTCGTCGCTCTTAATAAAAGAGAAAACGCCGTTTGATTCCCGAAATTCTAACGCCGAAAACGCGCCAACGCCAACATTTCTAAAAAACCAAAACGTTATTCGATTAAAACCGACGCGACGAACGCCCAAGAGAAAAAGTCGACGCCGAACGTTCCCCGCGCTAAATACAAGGAGAAATCCGGCGTCGACGCTAAAAAGCGACTTATTTTCCGACGCTTACTCGATTTCCGCCAAAAATTCGTCGACCGTCGGCGCGCCGCCGAAGAGCGGGCAAACTTCGTTTTCGACGTATTCCTGAATCGCTTGGGTCGCGGCGCCGCAAGCGCTCGGAATCAACCGCGTTCGATACCCCAAGTCGTAAGCGCCCCAAGCGGTCGCTTGCGCGCAAACGTTCGTCAAGAAACCGGCGACGCCGACGTTTTTAACGCCCGCTTCCGCGAGAATTTCGGCGAGATTCGTGTGAACGAAGCCGTTGAGCGCGCGTTTGCCGACGAGAACCGTTTCCCCGGCGATCGGCGCCATTTCGTCGATAATCGCCCCGCCCCAGCTCTCCGGGGCGAAGACGTCGCCGTCGACGACGCCTTTCAAAATCCCTTCGAAGTTCTTGTCGAGCGTCCATTTGCGGTCGAGAACGAACGGACAGTGAATCGCCTTGACGCCTTTTTCGCGCGCTCCCTTCAAGAGTCGAACGGCGTTTTCGAGCGTTTGGTTGCGAGCAATTTCGTCGCGAACCAATCCGTTCAATTTTCCGCCTTCTTTACAAAAATCGTTTTGAAACTCGATAAAGATAATCGCGGTTTCGTTCGCTTTCATTGCGTTTCTCCTTATTTTTTGTCGCGGCATTTTACAACCGCGTCCTTTTTCCAAAAATCATAAACGCTTTAATCGTTAAATTTCGCCGATTTTTTAATCGTCGAAACCGTCGTCGAGGGACTCGGTCGCCCAAAGATTCGCGTAAAACGGCGAATTTTTCAACGCTTCTTCGTGCGTTCCGATAAACTGCGCGACGCCGTCTTGCATCACGACGACGCGGTCGGCCAATTTGATCGCGCTCAAACGATGCGTTACCAAAATCGTCGTGCGCGAACCGACGTAATTTTTCAGCGCTTTGTGAATGTAACGCTCGCTCTGCAGGTCGATTTGGCTTGTCGCCTCGTCGAGCAACAGGATGCGCGGGTTCTTCAAAATCGCTCGCGCCAACGCGATGCGCTGCCGTTGCCCGCCGCTGAGGAGCGCGCCGCCGGGCCCGACGTTCGTGTCGTATCCGTCGGCGAGTTCTTCGCGAATGAACTCGTCGGCGTAAGCCTTTTTCGCGGCTTCGATCGCTTCTTCTCGCGTCGCGCCCGGTTTTCCGTAACGGATATTCTCAAAAACGGTGTCGTTGAAAAGGACGGAATCTTGCGCGACGAGGCCGATTTGGTCGCGCACGTCGGCGGTTTTGATTTCCGTCATCGGGATTCCGTCGATCAAAACGCGCCCTTGCGTCGGGTCGGTAAAGCGCGGAATCAAACTCAAAAGCGTGCTTTTTCCGCAACCGCTGCGCCCGACGATCGCGACCGTTTCGCCGTACTTGATTTCAAACGAAACGTTTTTCAAAACGAGGCGATTTTCGCGCCCTTTTTCGGAAAGCGGAGCGTTCGTTTCGGCGACAACGTCGGACGCGACGTTTTTCGCGGCCTTCCTTTTCTCTTTCCAAGCGTTCCAAGCGGACTTGATCGCGTCGCGGGATTTGATTTTTTTCCGCTCCGGCGCCGGTTGGAACGCGCCGGCGACCGGATATTCGTAAAAAACGCCGTCGAAAACGAGCGATTTTTCAAATTTTTGCAACCGTTTCGGTTTTTCGCAGTCTTTAATCGCCGGTTCGCGGTCGATAATTTCAAAAATTCGGTCGGCGGCGGCGCACCCGCCCTGCAAATTCGCGAAAATGTCGGACAACCGACGCGCCGGGTCGGAAGCGCCGATCAAAAAGCCGTAAAACAAAATCAGCGAGCCGAGATCGAGCGGACGCGACGACATTGGAATCCCGAAAAGGGTCGTTTGTTGATGGATAACGAGGTACGCGCCGACCAAAATTGTCAGCACAAGCATCATAATCCCTAAACACTCCGTAATCGGACTCGTCATCGCGCCGTATTTCGCCGTTTTCATTCCGCGTTTGAAATACTGCTTGTTCGTTCGGCGGAATTTCGCCATCTCGTAACCTTCGCGGTTAAAGGACTTAACAACGCGAACGGCGCGAAACGTTTCTTCGACGCGACCGTAGAGTTGCGCCATTTCTCGCATCGCGTTGCGAACGACGCGCTTGAGCGATTTCGCCAACCAGCGAATCGAAACCGCCGCCAACGGAACGAAAAGGAAGGTAAAAAGCAACAGTTGCCAGCTCACCAACGCCGCGCCGACGAGACAAACGAGCATCTTTAACGGTTCGCGAATCGTTTTTCCGTAAACTAATTCAATTCCGCCGCTCAGCGAGCCCATATCGGACGTAAATCGACTTGTCGCGTCGGCGACGCCGCGTTGGCTAAAATGGTTCACCTCGTACCCGAGGAGTTTGCGGAAGAAAAGCGCGCGTAATTCGAAAGCGCCCAGTTGGCCGATTCGCGACGAAAGAAGCGAATGAACGTAAGTGCAAACGCCCTTCACCAGCGTTCCAATCATTACAAACGCCATCAACGCGACAACCGTCATAAACGGATCGCTCGGAGTCAGGCGGCGAGCGTAAGGGAGCGCCGTTTCGTAACGTTCGAGCAATTTTTCCGCCTCGACGATTTGCGAATCGAGAAGCGACGCCCGACGCGGGTCGAACGGAACGCGCTCGGCTTCCCCCGCTTCGCTATTTTCGCCGTTTTCAACGTCCAAAGCGTCCGAGTTTTCCGATCGCGCCGACTCTTCAAGCGCGGAAACCGCCGTTTCGCTCGCGTCGTTGTTTTCGTCGCTCATCGCGGCGCGCTCGGAACGGAGTTTTTCGATCCGCTCTTTTTGATTAACGACTTCTTTCTCAAGCCAACTTGAAACCGTGTCTCCCTGAAACGACACCTGAACGAGCGGATAAACGGTCGCGATATTCCCCCCCCAACAAAGCGCGAGGCACAACGACGATAAAACGATGCCGACAATGTTCCATTTATATTTAAACGTTACCTTAAGCGCTCGCCAAAAATTATTCATTTTTCGTACTTTTTGATTTTACGTCGTTTAAAGAGCCGCGCCGGTTTTTGCGGCGTCGTAAAGCCGCGACGGCGTTTGGAACGCAGTATAACGAATTTTTCGCGTTCGAGATAGAGGAATTTTAACGATTAAGTAAAAAACGCAAGAAAGAAACGAGAAACGAGAAAGAAGGAAACGTCGTCTAAGACAAAACCTCGACGGTTTTGTATTCGCCGTCGAGGTCTCAAAGATAAATTACGCAGGTTTTACCGATTATTCAGCCGACGCGCCGCGTCAATCGCCGAACACGTCGCGCACCGCTTCGAGATATTTGAAGCCGTCGGTCGTATCCGGTTCGAGGTAGCTCCCTTCCGTCCACTCGTTCCAGCAGTTGATATTCATAATACGCGGCGTTTCCGGGTCGGCGAGGATGCGATCTTTGGTAATTTGGAGCGCTTGCTTAAAGTTTTCCGGCGTGTTGTTGACAATGATGTTCGTGAACGGATAGCCGTAGTTGCCGAACGGGTCGTCTTGGTGAGCGCGCGGGCTCGAGTCCCAACCCATCGAGACGTTCGGAATGTACGGAATCGAAAAACCGTCGCGAGCGCGATCCCAATGTTTCAAATATTCGTCGCGCACCCAATTAAAGTCGACTTCGCGTTGATTCAACGGAACGTGGTGAATCCAAACGTAAGACGTCGCCGAATCGAAACCCAACGCTTCGACAATCTTAACCGGGTCGGTCAACTTTTTCTCGCCCGGAATGTTCGGATAACCCCAATAAACCGCGTTCAGGTGCAAATCCGGAAAACCGGCGGCCTTCGTTTTTTCGCGGAACCGCTCGATCGCGGCTTTCGTCGCTTCAAAGGAGCCGAAGCTGTTCCCGAATTGCGTTAAGTCGTAAATCGAGAAATAGGGCGCGCCGTTAATTTTCCAATAATTCGGCTGCTTGAAATAGTCGTTAATGACGTGATCGCAGATTTTGTCGAACGTTTCCGGCGTTACCGCGCCCGGATAGAGCAGCCCGGCGGGCTTATCCTTGCGCTTCGGGTGAATGTCGACCCAGTCGTGGTTCGCCCACATGAGCGCAAATTTAATTTTGTCCCGATTTTCCGCTTTCAGGAACCCTTCGTCGATCGCGCGTTCCAAAAACGGGCCGTCGTTGTAATAGTACCAGTCGAAAAGGAAAACGTCGACGCCGTATTCGTCCGCGGCGGCGATTTTTTGCGCCATATCTTTCGGGTTCGCTTCGTCCGTGTATCCCCAAAGCGGAACTTTCGGCTGACGGTGCCCTTCAAAGCGCGGTTTCGCCTCTTTGACCAACTTCCACTCCGTCCAACCGGGGCCGAATTTCTTTTCGTTCCGCGCGTCGACGTGATAGTTGCCGAAATAGTACGCGACAACTTCAATATCGTCGCCGCTCTTCGCCGGTTCTTGCGGTTCAGCCGCCGTTAAATTCAACGCGACCGTTAAACTCGTCGCGACCGTCGCCGCCAACGTCGTTAAAAATCCCCAACGACTCCGTTTCATCGTTCCTCCTTCGACCGGCGCGTCCTCCGACGCCCGACTCAACCCTCGATAAACGCCCGCCGAAAAGCGCGCTTTCGACGACCGCCAAAAATTCCCGCTCCTAAGAGCCGCAATAAAAAAACGAAACGTCTCCGAGAAGAGTTTCCCCTTCTTTTTAACGTTTCGTCTCTCGTTTGTCAAGCGCCGCGCCGCGAAATTGCGGAATTTCGTCTAAAACGGAGCGCCGAAACTCGGCCTCCGTTTGCTAAACCGTCGTTCTCCGACGTTCGCCCCGCTTTCGCGACGCGCCTTAATCGCTCGAATCGAGCGAAAACTATTTGCCGACGACCCAGTGCGTGAAGCTCTTGATCGTCAAACCGCCTTCGGTCGCGACTTGACCGACGGTTTTCGTCGTGTCGATCATAAACGGTTGGTCGAGGAGGCAGACTTCCTTGAGGTAGGTCTTGATGCGGCCTTCGACGATCTTTTCAATGATGTTTTCCGGTTTGCCGGCTTGTTGTTGGCGGGTTTGTTCGACGGCGATTTCGCGTTCTTTCGCCAAGACGGCCGGATCCAAGTCGTCGGCGGAGACGGCTTTCGGGTTCATCGCGCAAATGTGCATCGCGATTTGTTCGGCCAACGCGGCGTTGTCGCCTTCAACCGCGACGACGACGCCGTCGACGTTGTTGAAGTGGACGTAGGAACCGGCGGCGCCTTCGACGCGGCAAATGCGGTTCAGTTTGAAGACTTCGCGAATCTTGTTGACGAGGTCGTCGAATTGAAGTTGGAGATCGCCTTGCGCGAGGAGTTCTTCCGGCGTCGCGGCGCCCGGGCCTTCGGCGAGTTGCTTCGCGATGTTCGCGATCAACGCTTGGAATTCGACGGTGTTGGCGACCGGCGCGGATTCGCAAAGGAGTTCGACCATCGCGGTAACGCCGTTGGCGCTGCAGACGGCGATACGGCCCGCTTCGGTTTCGCGGTCGGAACGTTTTTCCATCGTTTTCTTACCGGCTTTGCGGATCAGTTCGATGGCGAGTTCTTCGTTGCCTTCGGCTTCTTCGAGCGCTTTTTTGCATTCCATCATCGGCAAACCGGTCTTGTCGCGGAACGATTTAACCATAGCGGCGGTAATAGCGGCCATTTTAAGCTCCTTAAATCTTATCTATTCTATCTATGCTATCTATACTGTCTTCTCAATCGACGTCGACGACTAAAGAACGGCGCCGCGCTCCCGATTTCGAGAGGCGACGTCGTTTTCCTCTATTTTAGCCGTTCAACGTCGGCGCCGCGTTTACAACGATTCAAGTCGCTTGTTCGGCGCGTTTTACGGCGACGTTAACCGAAATTATTCGGCGTCGGCTTCCGCTTTTTCGTCCGCGGCGGCGTCGGCGGCGACTTCTTCGGCCGGAGCTTCGAATTTGCGCGATTCGAGTTCCTTAACGCCTTCGGCGACCGCGTCGGCGAGGTAGGAGACGATCAAATCGATCGAACGGATCGAGTCGTCGTTCCCCGGAATCGGCAAATCGACTTCGTCCGGGTCGGAGTCGGTGTCGATGAGCGCGATCGAGACGACGCCGAGTTTGCGCGCTTCGCGGACGGCGTTCTTTTCTTTGCGCGGGTCGACGACGACCATAACGGCCGGGTAGCGGTTCATATCGCGGAGACCGTTCAAGTTGCGGTACATTTTGCGATATTCGCGCGCCAACGAGGCTTGCATCTTCTTCGAGTAGGTCGAAAGTTCTTCGCCGTTGATGATGCGTTCGAGTTCTTCGAGGCGCTTCAGGCGACTGCGAATCGTGTTGAAGTTCGTCAGCGTGCCGCCGAGCCAACGTTCGGAAACATACGGCATACCGCAACGTTGCGCTTGGGTCGCGATCGTTTCGGACGCTTGGCGCTTCGTGCCGACAAAGAGAATCAGGCTGCCTTCGGCGGCGACTTGCTTCAGGTATTTGCGAGCGCGAAGAACGCCGCGGACGGTTTCGCGAACGTCGATAATGTGAATCAACTTGCGACGACCGTAAACATACGGACGCATTTTCGGATTCCAGAGGCTCGCGCGGTGCCCGAAGTGAACGCCGGATTCGATCAAAGCTTTAATGGAAAGAGGAGCGTCGGCCATTTTTTCTTCCTTTCTCGTCGTCGTTCGGCACATCGCGACGGAACCGACCGCTCGTAAAATCCCGAACCGGCGTTCCCAATCGACGTTTAGACGACGCGATTCAAATTAAGGTAATTTCGCTCAACGAACGCCCTCGCCGCGTTATCGTTCGACGCCGTTAAAGACGCCTAATAATTAATAACGACAAAAAACGTTCGTCGCGTCGGTTTTTTCCATATCGCAAACGCCCGAACCGACCCGAGCGCCGCTCCGCCGATCGCGCGATTTCCGACCAAGCGACGGCGGAGAAAGCGCGCAAAACGACGATACTAAATTTCTTTGATTTTAACGCGACATTCCCTTTCGTCAACGGGGCCCTCCCCTCCTTTCTTGACGTTTTTTCGATTTTTCCGTTTTTTCTCTCCTCCCTCCTTTTCCCAGCTCGCGTCGCAACGGTCGCGACGATTTTAACGACCGCCAATCTTAATCGCCGTCTCAATCGTCAAAAAAAAACGCGGAGTCTCTTGCGAAACTCCGCGTCTCTTGGTTAAGGATTCGGTTCGAATCGTCGCCGCGATCGTTCGGCGGCAACTACGAACGCTTTAGCTTGTCGCTTACTCGAAATCGTTCGGGCTAATGCTGACGTTGATCATATTGTACAGCATATTGAACCAGAGTTCAATCGGCGTGTACTCGACCAAAATAACGTCGTTCGGCTCGATCAAGATACGTTGCGACGGGTCGCGCAACATTTCTTTTTGTTTAATTTGAATCGCGTATTGCTTGCCGTTGACCTCGCGAAGGACAAGGATGCGGCTAGCCGGAACAAGGCTTCCGACGCGGCTCGCAGTGTTCGAAGTCGCGGCCCCGGCGGAGGCGCCGATGGTGCCGCCGGCGGTGGCGATCGCGCCCATCACGTCGAGGTCGTAGTCGCGCGGAATCGGGTAAACGCCGCCCTTGATGAGACCGCCGGTGTAGTAAACTTCCGCTTCGCGAGATTGGATGTAAACCACGTCGCCGTCGTACAGGGTAACGTCTTCCGACGTCAGTTGCGGCGGCTCTTCGTTCGCGCCGACGCGGAGCGGAATGCGAACGATTCCGAGTTCGGAGCTGAGGTCGCTAATCGTTCCAGTCGCGTTGTAGCGGTCGGCGACTTGGCTTTGAGCGTACCCGACGTCGAGGTCGCCGCTCATATAGTCGGTCTTGCTGAACTCTTCGCTGTACGCTTTGCGCAAAATGACGACTTCGTTTTTCGCGTTCAAACCCGGGAGACCGCCGGTTTGGCTCAACGCTTCCAAAACGTCGTTGCGGTACGCCGGAAGTTCGAGCGAAGTCGCGGTTCCGCGGCTCATTCCGGCCATATACGCCGCGCCTTTGCCGCCCATCGCCGAATTGTTCGACGAAGAACGCATATCGTCGGCCGCAATGTCCTCGCGGATAACCGTAACGTGGTACGTGCGGCGCTTAATCATCGACACCGAGATGTTCGCGTCGGCGCGAACGATTTGACGCTTCAAGGTGTACGCCGCGCGAATCGCCTCTTCGGCTTGCACGAGCGACATCCCCTCGACGTAAATCGGTTCCGGAAGCATCGGAAGCGAAAGCGTCCCGTCGGAACGAACTTGATACGGGTACCCGGAAGACGGACGTTCGGTCGACGCAACGCCCGCGCCGATGTTGTGAATCGGCGGAGCTTCGTCGACGGCGCCGGTGATCCCGGCGATGTAAATGCCCAACACGTCGTTCGGGCCCAAAAGTTCTTCGGCCGGTTTGTCCATTCGCAACTTCACGAAGTTGATTTGCTCCATTTCGCTGCGAACGCCGCCGTGAATCTTACTTTTAAAATACCCGGCGGGGACGGTCTGACTGTTCGGAATACTTAAGCATCCGCTAGTCGTCGCGCAAACCAATAAACACGCCCAAAACGCCTTTATTGTTTTTTTCATTGTTATGTGTCCTTACATCTCAAATCGAGCGTTCGCGGCCCGATTCACACCGATCCTTACCTGCGGAAAGCGCGCTCGCCGACGTCGCGAGCGTCCTCGTTCGCCGTTCGAAATCCCGTCCGTCCGGCGAATCTTCCGCGATTCCTGAAAAATATCGGCGTTTTTTCCGCGCAACTTTCAGGAAAATAGCTTCCGCGCTAAAAATTTTGCCAAAAGACGCCGTCGCTCCGGAAAAAGAACGCGACGCCGCCGACAAAATCTACGCTAATCTTAATTTCGACCGTCTCGGCGTCGCGCTATAATTTTTTCAGACAAAATTCTTAAATTCCTCCGTTTCGCCAATTTCTCGCTTTCGCCGACGCGCCCGCGCTCCGTTAAAACCGCTAAAAACTGAATAATCGCAACATTTTCTTCATTTTCTCTCTTTTTAACCGCGCGAAGCGCCTATTTTCACTAAAATTCCGTTTTTTTGACGACGATAAAAGAAATAAGCCCTTTAGTATTAATGTCGCCCCGCTCGCCCTAAGGAACGCCGCAATGAACGTCGCCGTCCACCCCTTTATCCTCGCGACGCAACGCCTCCCCGCCAAACTTCGCCGCGAACCGCAAATCGCGACGCGCCCCGACGCCGCGCTCGCTCAACTCCGCGACGCGCAAGGAATCGCGTCCGGTCAAAGGGTCGCCGCCGAAGCGGAGCGTCGCGAACCGTTCGCGGGACGTCGAACGCCGCGTCGAGCTTCCGACGAATCGACGCGCGCTCGCCAAGCTCGCGACGGCGACGGACGCGGTCGCCTCCTCGACGTTTACTGTTAACCGCTCGTCGCGAAAGCGCCGTCGTTTCCCGCGTTTCCATTCGCGACGCCTTCCTCTATTTTACCCGCTTTCTCCATTTTCGCGTTAAACTTTCGCCGTTTCGTTAAAATAGCGAAAAATTTCTAAAAACGCGCGAACCCCCGTTGCGCCGCGGCGTACAATAGTTTATACTCGCGGAGCGTCGGTTTCGCGCCCATCGAGAAAGCGCGTCGCGGCTTCGCGCCGCTTCGTTTTCGCCGACGCGCAACGTCCGCCCTTTTAGAAAGCGACCACGACAATGAAACTCGCCCCCTACTTCGCCGCGCTCGTCGGCGGTTTGATTTTATCGACTGGAGCCCCGATGAACACGATTTCGAACGCCGTCGCCGGCGAACCGGAAGAACGCCTCGCCGCGTTTATGCGACAATATCAAGAAGATTACGCGAAAATGTAC
>JAGBDD010000206.1 GCA_017937685.1 Thermoguttaceae bacterium
ACGCGACACGACGCCGCGTGCGCGTCGTCGAACGTTTGCGCGGCGCGAAAAGCCGGGTCGCCGCCGTCGACGGAACCGCTTGCAAACGCGAGAGTTCGGAACGGGTCGAACGGGAGCGGAAGCGACGCGGCGAGCGCGGTCGCGGCGGCGTTTTTTAGGAAGGCGCGCCTATTCATCGGGACGGCTCCTTTTTTCGGGAGGTAGTTGGGACAAATCGATTAGGGCGCTCGGCGCCGTTTCCAGCGTCGAGCGTCGGCGGTTAGCGGCAAACCGGCGCGCACGGGAGCGGCGGCGCGACATTTACGGTCGCGCAAGTTCCGGTCGGGCAAGCGTTCGAGCGAACAACGACGGTCGCGACGGCGCGGCGGCTCGACGCGGTTTGTCGAGCCGCGCAAATGTTGCGGACGAAGGAGGTTCGGGCGAAACCGGTTTGACCGCCGGTTCGCTCGCAACGCGAAACGGTTCGCGACCAAGCGCGGACTTTCTTCGCGCCGCCGACGCCGTTCGAGCCGACGGCGACCGAGCAAAAGCCGGACGCGGCGCCGACGTCGGTTTCGCAACGCCCGTCTTCGCAAGCGTTCGCGCCGAGCGGGCAAGCGCCGCCGGTTCCGCTTGTTCCGACGTTAACGTTCAGCGAGCAAACGCCGCCGGGGCAAGCGGTTCCGACGTTCGTTTCAGTCGCGACGCCCTCCCCGACCGGCCCGCAAACGGGCGCGCAAACCGGAACCGGCGGCGACGGCGAACAAGTCGCGACCGGCGCGCAAGGCGACGGCGAGTAAACCGGCGCGTCGGAAGCGAACGCGGCGCAAGGAACGGCGGCGGCGAACAAAAGAGCGAGAAGTTTCTTCATTTCGGGTCTCCTTCGGGTTAGGTTGAGTCGGCGTCGGGTTTTGCTTTTTTCTTCGACGCCGGTTTCGGTTTCGACGGCTCGACGACGGGCGCCGCGTTCGCGTTCAGTTCGGCGACGATCGCAGCGGCGAGTTCGGCGTCGAGAGGAATCGCGCCGATCGGCGCGCCGTCGCGGCGACGCACGACTTGCAAAACGCCCGTCGACGCGTCGACGTCGTATCGGGGCGTTCGCACGTCAAGCCTCCAGATTGGTCGGTCGAACAAGGTCGACGTAAATCAGCGAATCGGGAATATCCGGTTGAACGACTTCGAAGCCGATCGCGACCGCGCCGGTCGACGGCGTCGCGCTTAAATCGCCTTTGACGGCGGATTTCGGCTTCCAGTACACCTTTTGACCGGGCGAACTCGACCAGCCTTCCGGCTTCTCAAACGCGTAAACGCCGCACGTCCAGAACGCGCCGGTCTTGTCCTTGGCGACGGGGCGGTCGGCGACGCCGAATTGCGGCGACGTCGAATAGGACGGCATAAAAATCGCGCCCGCCGGAACGTCGACGCTCGGGACGGCCTTAAACGCGCCGGGGCCGGTAACGCGTCCGGCGTCGCGGATTCCAAACGTATTCATTTCGCTTCTCCTTTCGTTATCACGAACCTTGGCAGACGACGATCGCGTCGGGGTATTGCGTCGTTACGCTGTACGGGTAAATCAGCCGATAAGTCGTTCCCCAAACGTCCGCCGGGGCGTCGAATTGGCGAATTTGCGGCGTCTCGTACCCGCGCAATTTGTTCACGCAGACGCACGGACGACGGGCGGGGTCGCGCAAAAGGAACCAAGCCGCCGGGTTCGCCGCGAAAAGCGACGCGGTCGCGCCGTCGCGCTTGAATTTGCGGCAGTTGCCCTTGTCGAGGTACGCCCATTCGACCGGACGATAAATCCCGCGAAAGACGTTCGTCGAACCGATCGTATCGGCGACGTTGAGGTGTTCCGACGAGTAAAGGCGGTTCGCCTTTGCGAAGAGCGCGCTTCCGGTAACGAGGATTTCGTTTCCCGACGCGAACGGGAAGCCGTTGGCGTTCTTCATCGCGTTCAGCGCCGCTTTCGCCTCGCCGAGCCCGGTTTCGTCGAGCGCCGAGTTCGGGCCGGTCAGGAAGTTGCCGCGTTTCCCCGAAACCATCGCGGCGCCTTTGTAAAGCGCGTCGCCGTCGACGACGTCCCAAAACGCTTCGGCGACGTCGTTTTCGACGCAGTCGTCGCCAAGGTCGGCGAGCTGGTTCGCAAGTTCGGCGAACGCGTCGATCCGGTCGTTGATGAAGAGCTGTTCCGGAACGGTGAAGGTCGCGCCGTTGGCGAGCGCCGCGCGCTCGAACTTTTCGGTCGTGAAGCTCAACTTTTCAATCAGACCGGTTTCCGGGATTGCCGACAGCCGCCCTTTCAGCGTCGCCGAAAAAGACGTTTCGACGTTCAGGTCGAGGCAAACGTTTTCGCGCGTCAGTTCTCGGTAACGCCGCGCCGCCTTTTCCGGGGACGGCTCCAAGAACGCTTGGAGGACGGCGGAAAAAATTTCGGTCGCGTCGATCGTCGAGAACCCCGCCGTCGCGATAACGCCGCGACGAAGCCCGCGCGCAAGAACCGCCTTCGAACGACAGTTGGCGCGCATCTCGTCGAACGCGTCGTTCATCGACGTGTTCAGCCCGAACGAGCCGGGCGCGAACGAGTTGTTCGACTCGGCGACGATCGTTTTGATCGTCGCGCCGCGATTTCGCTTGTCGAGCGCGGCGTCGACGACGCGTTGGTCGCAACGAAGCGCCGCTTGAACGCGCTTCGGCGTCATTCCGCACGTCATCGCGAGCGCGGCGGTCAAGACGTCTTGGCGACGCGGAGCGCCGTTCGCGTCGAGCCGTCCGACGCCCGGATTTTTGAGCGACTTTTGACGCGACTCCCGGGTCAAACTCGCGCGGATCGTCTTATCGGTTCGCTCGACGCCCCAACCGTGCGCGATCGCCGTCGGCGCGATTCGGGCGCCGATTTTTCCGCGCGTCGCGCAAAGCGCTTTGATCGCCTCGATACGGCGATTCTCCGAAAGTCGCGCCGACGCGCCGTCGAGTTTCGAGCGCCGACGGTCGCGAACGCGCGCTTTGATTTTCTTCTTCGCTAGCGCCGTCGCTTTCAAGGACGCCGCGACCGCGTCGGCGACCGGTTCCAGTTCGTCGACGATTTCCTCGACGATTTCCGTTTGCGTCGCCGCGTCGATAACTTCCGCCTCTTCCGCCGGAAGCGCGTCGACGACTTCCTCGACCGCCGCCTCGACCAGCTCTTCCGTCGAGACCGGCGCGTCGGCTCCGGCGGCGACGCCGTTTTCGTCGTCCTCTTCTCCGCTCGCGGCGACGCCGTTTTCGTCGTCTTCCTCGCCGGTCGCGGCGACGCCTTGCGCGTCGTACTCTTGGCGCAACGCGTCCAGTTCTTCTTGCGTCGCGGTCGCCGGATCGATTCCCTTGTCCGCGCAAAATTCTTCAAACGACATTGGCGCTTTCCTTTCCGCCCGAACTCGGGCTAAAATCGCCTTCGCGCCGCCGTCGCCGCCGATCGCGACGAACGAACCTTCGCAAAGGCAAGCGTTGTAAACCAAATAACAGGGGCCGGACGCGGTCGCGCCGTTGATCGGACGCGTTTCGCCCGGCGACAAAAAAACGACGTCGCGCTCGTCGACGCGGTAAGCGCCGATCGACGGAACCCAGTCGGCGACGTCGCGAGCCCAAGCGACGACGCGCGCCGCCAACTCGTTCCCGCCGACGACCGCGTCGCAAAAGACCGACAGGCGGCCCGTTTCCGGGTCGACGCGCTTCTCGATACGTTCGAGCCGTCCGACGATCGCGTCGAAGTCGTGATCGAGGAGCGCTTTCGGCGCCGGGTCGATTCGGAGCGACTCGACGTCGAGCCAAACGTCGGCCTCGAACGCGTCGACTTGCGCGGGGCCGCCGGAATACAACGGCGCGAAGCGGAAGACGGTCGGTTCGACGGCGGGGTCGTATCCGTCGACGAGGGTCGCCGAAACGGCGGTTCGGCGGCGCTTGTCGTGCAGTTTGGCGCGGGTCATTATTCGGCTCCGAGAAGAGGAACGTTTTCGGTCGGGACGGCGGGCGCTTTCGGCTCGTCGATTCGCGTTTCGGACGCGCTCGGCGTCGGCGCGTCGGGGGCGGCTCCGAACATTTCGGGAAAGTCGGCGCGGTCGCGCAAAATTTGCGCTCGGACGTCTTCGAAGTCGACGAACGGGTGCGTTTCGCGCCAAACCTCTTCGAGCGTCGCTTGGCCGGACTTGATTCGAATCGAGTTCGTTCGCGCCGCCGCTTCCGGATCGACGAGCGGAGCGCGCGGCCAAATCCAAGTCCATTCGCAATCTTCGAACGTCGGAACGTCTTCGTCCGGAAAGCGGAGTTGCAAATCGGGAAAAATCGAACGGTAAAACTCGGCGAAAATCCGGTCGCAACAGTAAACTTCGAAGAGGTCGCGGCGAAGGCAATCGATCGACATTTCGAACGGCTGGTTGTCGAGCCGTCCGCTCGAAAAATTGTACTCGTGCGAACTTCCGGTCGCTTTGTTGCGCGGGAGCCCGAGCGGGTAGCCGATTTGCGACAAAATTTGCGCGACGAACGCGTCCGCCGTCGTCGTCGGTTGCGGCGCGACGAACGGTTTCATCGTCGTTCCGGGCGTTAGGTTTATAGCGCGACGGTTCGGCGTTTCGAACGTTTGGAACGGGAAATACGGGGTCGGTTCGAACTCGACGGCGTCGGCGAACCCCGAGTCTTCGAAGCCGGTTTGCGTTTCGATCGTCGCGAAACATTGCGCCGACGCTTTCGCCGCCTCGACGACCGCCGCCGTGTATTCGCGGAGTTGAAAAACGAGCTTCAACACCGGCGCCAGCCAGCTGACGCCGCGCGTTTGGCCCGGGATTTCGTCGCGGAACAAGTGGATAACGTCCGACGCCGCGAACATTTGGAAGCGGTTGCGGTCGTATTGCGCCGCGGCGACGTCGGGGAGGTCGTAAACGCAATACGCGTCGACGTTCCCGAACGGGTCGAGAAAAACGCCGTCTTGGAGCGTTCGGGAATCGACGCGGGCGCCGGGGTTCCCGACGCGACCGGCGTCGATCGGGACGACCGAAAAACCGCGACTCGCTTTCGGGTTGTAAGCGAACGCAAGGAACGCTTCGCCGTCGACGACGAGCGATTGCGTCGCTTGGCGCAACAGCGGCGCGAACCGGATTTCCGAGCAAAACGCGTTCCATTGCCGCTCGACGTAATCGCGGAAACCGCGCGAAAGAGTCGGTCGCGTCGAACGCAAGTACTTTTCGAACCCTTCGAACCGCAAGCGCGGCCCGACGCCGACGACGTAAAGCGAAAAAAGTCGCGCGATCCCGGCGGCGTGCGGGTTGTTTAAAAACTCGTTGCGCGCCAACGCTCGCGCCGCTTCGCGCTCGAACGGCGTCGTCGCTTGGAATTGCGTTCCGAAGAGCGTCGCCGTCGCCCAAAGTCGCGCGACGTCGGAGTCCGGGAACGCCGCGTCGAGCCGCGCCGCGACGTCGCGGGCGCTTTGAACGCGCTCGGTTCGCGAACGCTCGGTTTGGGAACGTTTGCCGGAAGCGCGTTTTCCCGCCGTCGCCTTCCCTTTCGCTTTGCTCCGTTTTTTGCTCATCGCCGCCGCTCCTTTTTAGCGCAACTTGATAAAACGCGGCCCGCGTTTGACGGCGCGGAGCTTGATTTCCGCAAGTTCCGCCTCCGCCGCTTCCCGACGTCCGCGCGCGCTTTGCTCCGACGATTCGAGCGTTACCGAAACGCCCGCCGACGAAACCGCCGTTATCTTGCGCCCGTCCGGCGTTTCCATTTTGTCGATCGTTTCGTTCATCGTTCGTTTCCTCCCAATAATCGGCGGCGGACGGTTTCCGCAAAGTCGGCGCGTCCGACGCTCGGTCGGTTCGCCCGGCGTTTCGTCGACTCCGGCGGCGCGACCGCGTCGCAACCGACGTACTCCGCCAAGACGCGGCAACCGCCGTCCGTGTCGAGAAATTCGTTGTCCGAGACGCGCGGCTTCTTCATCGACCAAAGATTGTAGTCGTTGCCGCCCTTGCGCGTCGGTCGCTTTTCTTCCGCGCATTGGTGCGCCGCGAACGTCGCGACCGCTTCCGGCGCCGCCGCGCAAACCGTCGCCGCGCCCGGCCGCCCGACCGGAACGAACCAAGCGCTTTCGCGTCGCGTCTTCGCCGTGTTCGAGTCGAACAACAGCGACGCGTAAACGTTCGCGTAACGCCGAGCGACCGAGTCGCGACTTCGCGGATTCTCGATCCAGTCGAATTCGGTCGCTTCGCGTCGAGACGGAGCGCGCCGCCACTCGCCCGGTTTGAGCGCGTAATAACGCATCAAGCGAGCCGACGCCGCGTCGCCGTAACAAGGGATCGCCCGTCCGAAAAAGCGACCGTTGCCGCGACGGTGGAACGCGTCGATCGCCGACCAAAGCGCGAGTTCCATCTCGCCGTCGCCGCAGTCGACGCCGCAGAGCGCCAACTTGCAAAATCGGCGTCGCGACGCGCCGCGCGGTCGGGCGTGTTGCTCGAACTCCGTCGCTTCGTCGACGTCGACCGGGCGGCCTTGCGCGTCGAAATATTGCCGTTCGAAAATCGCGGTCAACAGGTCGAGCGTCGCGTCGGCCAAGCGGTCGAACTTGTCGCCGTCGACGTATTCGTCCTGCAGGTCGACCGAGAAACTTTTCTTCGTCGTTTTCTCGACCGGCTGTTCCGGCCAAACCCCGAAGTCGACGACGTGAACGAGCGAAAAGTCTTTACTAAACGCCGTTACTTGATAATTTAAGTAATGCTCGCCCGCGTCGACGAACGCCGTCAACACGTCGGCGCCGTCGGGAATTTCGCAAGGTCGGAGCGCTCGCGGATATTCGGCGGTCGGGTCGGCGACGCGCGTCTTGCGCTCGACGACGATCGGGGTCAAGCCGCCGTCGTCCTCTTGCGCGCCGCGTTCGGCGTCGTTCTGCAACTCGCTCCAAAACGAGCGTTCGGACGACGCCCATTTTTCGAGCGCGTACTGAATCGCCGTCAGTTGCGCCCGTTCTTTGCGGAGCGGGTTGTCGGCGACGCAATCGCGTTCGATCGCCTCCGCGTTCGCTCGGTAATATTCGTTGATAAGCCGACGCGACGTCGCGACGTCGTCCGGATATTTGCGGTAAATCTCTTTGCGGCGCGTTTTGTAAGCGCGCCAAGCGTCGAAGTTTTGCGGAACGCTCGTCAAAAACGGAATCCGCGTCGTGTTGAAGTCGACCAACTCTTCGCGAATCCGTTGCGCGACGTCGCCGGGTCGGTTCTGCGTGATCGCCGACAAGACGACGAGCGGTTCTTTCCCGCCGTCCTCCTCGATCCCGGAAAGGTAGCCGACCGACGAAACGATCGTCGAAAATATCCGGTCGACCTCGGCTTGCGAACGCGCCGACGCGTCCGTCTGCACGTCGTCGAACATAACGGCGCCGACGCGAAAATGCCCTTCGTCGCGGATCGCGTGCCCGGCGCCGCGAATCGCCGAGCCGATCGACGCGAAAATAATCAGCGAGCCGGACGACGGCGAACCTTTGATTATCGGAAACTGAATCCGCTCCGGCGAAACGATAATTTCGCATCGGGCGCCCTTGTACGTCAGCGGCTTGTTCGCGACGCCGCGTCGACGTTGAAGCGGATAGCAGATTTCCGGATAGTCTTGCGCGAACGGTTTCGCGTCTTGCGGCTTCTTGTCGTAATCTTCGTAAAGCGCCGTCGCGAACCATTCCGACGCCTGCTTCGTCGTGCGCTCGCCCTCGGCGGTAACGTAATACGCGTGTCGGAAACGCCCGGTCGCGAGCCCCATCAGCATCAGTCCGGAAAGGATCGACGTTTTGCCGAACCCGCGATACGCTTCGATATTTTTCGAACCGTCGGCGAGAATCGTTTCCCAACATATGCGAATAAACCGCTCTTGACTCGCCGAAAACTCCGCCTTAAACACAAGCGGCAAATAGGTTTTCAGCCAAAGGACGGGGTCGCGTTCGCACCGGATTCGCCGCTCGACGTCGAAGATCGGCGGAATCGGCGCGATTTCGTTTTCGGCGGTCGCCGCCGCGATTCGGCGCGCGTTCTCCTGTTCGCGACGCTTGGCGCCGACGCTCGGCATTATCGCGCCTCTCGCGACGCCGCGACGAGCCGGTCGACGACGATTCGCGCCAAGTCGTCGAGGTCGAGCCCGACGTTTTCTTGCCCCGCCGCCGACTCTAAAATCGCGCGGGTTCGCGTTTTCTCGACGTCCTCGCTCTTCTCTTCGCGCTCGGTGATTCGGTTGTAAAGCGCGAACAGCTTGTTAATCTCCTTGAGCGTCGCAAGCGCGACTTTTGAGTCTTGGCATTTCGTCGACGTCGAGTAAAGCGAGTTGAGTCGAGCGATCGCGACGCCGAGCGCTTTCTTAGGGTCGACGCTCGCGCTCTTCTCGACGTCGCGGCGAAGCGAGCGAACGAGCGCTTTCGCGTCGCTCGCGTCGAGGCCGAGTTTTTTGACCGCCGCTTCGACGACAAGCGCGTCGTTTTCCGACGCGAGAACCATTTGGCGAACTCTCTCGCGAGCGTCTTCCGTTATTTTTAAGGCCAAGCAAACTTCCCTTTCAACGCGAACATTTCCTCGAACCAAGCGCGGTGAAATTCCCAAAGGTCGCGGTCGTTCGAAACGACGTACTGCTCGAGGCGCGGGTTCGCCGTTAGGTTCGCCGAGCCTTCGATCGTCAAATAGTCGTTCCGCTCCGGCGCGTCGAGCAAAATAACTTTGCAATGCGTTTCGAACGCCTTTATCTTTCCGCCGCGTTTCGCGAGACCTTCCGCCAACAGCGTATAAACGACCGGTTCGCGCCGTTTGAAATACGTTCCGAGTAAAAAGCCGGAACGACCGCGCACTTTCCCGGCGTCGCAAAGTTCGAAGAACTCTTTGACGCTTTGCCGGTTCGCCGTCCAAGTCGCGCAATAAAAGGAGTCGGTCGCGCCAATCCAATTGATTAGCGTCGGAACCCAAGTCCAAAAGTTGAACTTGTTCGCGCTGACGACGTGAAGCGACTCGCCCGGCGCCGGAGGTTCGCGAACCAGCTCGCGCAACGCTTCTTGTTGGCGTATCCGGAGAAACGCCCGCTTCGCTTCTCGACGAATTAAGCGCGGCGAAGGCGTTTCGGTTGTTTCGTCGGACGCGTCGCCGAACAAATTGTCGAGAAACGCGCTTCCGTCGACCTCGGCGTCGTCCGGTTCGTCGAAAAAAACGTCGAAATCGTCCATCGCGATTTTTTTAAGGGGGGGTGGGACATACCCGGCGACCCGGTCGGGTTTCGGGCGCCTCGGGACAAGCGAACGTTTGGGAAGAACCTAAACGAGCGAAAGAGAAATTCGCGGGAAAGAAAAAATCCCGACGACGCGCGGACTCCTAGAGAGTCGGCGCGAACGGCGGGATTTCGCATCGAATCTTTGTAACGCTCTTAGTATACGCCGCGCGAAGCGGTTTGTCAAGCGTCGGTTTTCAAGTTTTTCGCCCGAAAAACGCAAAAAAACGCCGTTTTCGCGCCAAAATCGACGAAAAAAAGGATAAAATCTTAAATTTTGTTCGACGCGTCTTGTTTGAGTCGCCGAAAGCGCTAAAATAACTAATGAGAAAACGGCGAACGCGACGCCGTTATTTAAAACAAAAATTTATTTCCTTAATACAAATGGGCTGTCTCGGAATTTTAGCTACATTGCGCGCCGGATTTGCTTCCCTCCTCTCGGCCGCGTCGACCTTCTCGTTCTTCCCCGACGTCTCCGTCGAGCGGTTCGGCGATCTTTATGAACGTCCCGTCGTCCCGCAAGACGCGACGGCGAACCTGCAGAATTACTGGAACGCGACCGGCAACTATCTTTGGAAAGCTCTTGACAATGTCCAAACGGAAAAACAGTAAAGGCGCGACGCCGAGCGTTCGACAAAACGACGTCGTAACGGTAACGCCTAGCAACGATGAACTTGTTTTAAAACCAAGTTCCGACCCAGATTTAAATTTGAACGTTCATGCGGGACATCCGGCCCCTGCTTATGTTCAGCATGTTTCGAGTAAATGCTACTCTTATCCCGGCCCTCCCCCGGAAGTGCTTGAAGCATATAACCGCGTTTCCCCCGGTTTTGCCGAACGTTTGCTTGGAATTGTGGAAAAAGAGCAGGATATTAATATATTTGAGCGTCGGAGCAATATCGAGCTAGAGCAACACGCCGTCAAGGAAAAAACTGTTATTGAAAAACGCGGGCAAATTTGCGCCGTTGTTTCAATCGCGTTGGTTTGCGCGACGGTTGTCGCGTTGGCTTATTTGGACGCACAAGGGATTGCCGGTATTGTCGCCGCAATCGCGGGACTTGGCGCTTTGTTTCTTTCCCGTTCCGCGCTTTCCGCAAAACCGAAAAAAAACAACGAAGCCGAAAACAATTCTGCTGCTCGCAAGTAACGCGTTCGCCCGCGCTCCGTTTTTAATTTAAACGAAACGCGGGCAAATTTTACGTCGTTTTTTCTCTCAGGAGTTTCAGTCGACGCCGTTTCGCGACCGCGCCGCTTCCAAGGTAAGCGTTCGAATCGTTTCGCCGACCGGCGCGTCTCCGGCGATTCGGCGAATCTCCGCCAACTCATCCGCTTCACTCCGGCGCTTCGAACTCGAATGGAATCGCGGGCGGGTCGGCTTCGCGAACGCGGGCTTGAAGAATCGCGATCGCGTCCGCTTGCGCCGCGACGATCGCGTCGCGCGTTTCGTTCGCTTTCGTCAACTCGGCGATAATCCCGTCCCGAATTTCGTTTCCCTTGCGCAACTCGGCGGCAAGCGCGACTTCCGTTTCCAGTCGTTCATTTAATTTGGCGAGCGTCGCGTCGCGCGCTTCGAGCGTCTTCTTTTGCGTCGCGACGGTCGCCCTAAGCTCTTCGATCGTTCGCGACTCGGTCGCGCTCCGGATTCCTAACGCGTCGCCGTAAAAGCCGCCGATTATCAACCCGACAATAAACGCCTGCAACGTTAAAACCGTTATCTTCATCGTCTTTTCTCCTTTCATTGCAACGTTTACGCCATCGCGAGTTCGCGTTTCGCGAGTTCCCGCAAGGCGTTTCGGATTTCCAGCGCGACGCCGCGCGACTCGCAGGCGTCGGCGATTCCGCGTCGGCGAGCGACCAAGCGCGAAAAGTCGGCGAACGACAAGTCGAGTTCCGACGGCTCGAATCCGGCGGCGACGGCGACGAGTTCGTCGACGCTTCGTTCCGGCGTCGCGGTCGTTTCCTTCGGCGTTTGAACGCGTTCGAGCGACCGCGCTTGACGGCGAACGTCGGACGGGCGCGGCTCGTCGGCGAAGCGAGTCGGCGACCAAACCCAACCGGCGTTCTCGAAAAGGCGTTTTATCCGGAGCGTCGCCGTCTCCCAAATCGTTCTTTTACCGGCTCTTCCGTTCGAACGTTCGTAAAGCGACTTTGCGTCGCGGGCCTCCCGAATCAGCGCGAAGACGGTCGACCGCGTCGCGCCGCCGACCCGCAGAACGACCGCCGCGGTCAGTCGATCGATCAAGTCCGGGTGAACGGTCGGCTCCCAAACGACTTCGGCGATTTCGCGACGAAGCGCCGCGACCTTCGGCGACGCAAAGTCGACCAACGCCCGAACGTCGGCGACGTCCGGGCGACGCTCC
>JAGBDD010000207.1 GCA_017937685.1 Thermoguttaceae bacterium
CCGCCGACGTTTCCGCTAAACGGTTGCGTTCCCGCGCTTTGCACCGCCGCTCGCGCCGCCGCGTTTCGTTCGAGCGTCGCCGTTTCCGCTTCGATCGCAAGCGTAAGCGCTCCACGCGCCGAAGTTTCCGCTCCGAGCGCAAGCGTCGCCGCCTCGACCGCCGTCGTTCCCGCGCTCGTCGCAAGAGTCGCCGCGCCCCGGGCCGTCGTCTCCGTCTCGACGGTCGCCGTAAACGCCGTTCGCGCCGCCGTTTCCGTTCCAAGCGCGCTCGTTTCGACGCCGGAACTCGCCGCCGTCTCTCGCGCCGCGAGCGTCGTCAACTTCTTCGCCGCAACCAGTTGCGCAAGACCGCCGACAAGAGGCGCGACCGCGGCGCCCAGCGAAGCCAAGCCCGCCGCCGCGAGCCCTCCGACGACTAAAAAATTCCGCGTCGTCGAATCGAGCGCGTTCAGTTTCTCAATCGCAAGCGTCGCCGCCGAAACGAGTTGCGTCGCCGGTTCGATCAACGCTTCCCCGAGCGAGCCGCGCAAATCTTCGCTCCGCGCCCGCAAAACTCGGAGCCGACTCGAATAATTGTCCGCCTCCCGCGCGACTTGCCCCGTCGCCGACGCCGACTGCTCCATAATGACGGAGTATCGGGCGTGCGTTTTCGCGGCGGCCTTGGTCGCAAATTTGAGTCCTTACCGCGCCTCTTGCGCCATTTTTTCCTTGACGTAAGCGTCGTAAACTACGACGCCAAGGGTCTTAGACATTTCGGTTTCGCGGGCGTCGCGCCGGTAAGCGCCCGCGTCGTTTGCTCCAAGCCCCCCGCGCAGTTGGTAAACGCCTCCAAGTCCGCCGCTTGCTTATTCAAATCGAACGCGAATTTCAGCGAATCGGCGTCGAGAGGCCGGACTTGCGAAAAATATCCACTGTCGTCGCCAACTTATCTTGCGCCAGCGACGTCGAGTAGTTGAAAGATTGCGCCAATTCGTCGGCGTATTTTTGCGCTTCTTTCGACGCGTAACCAAAGACAGCGCCGAACTTACGTTTCTGCGCATCGGCGACGAGACTTAAGCCAATCGTTCGCAAAACGCGCGATTTGCGAACCGGCGAAGAGCTCGGCGACGCTCGCTACGGTCGACCGCGCGAGCGTCCCGAGGTTGCGCGTTTTGTCGGCGAAGCGGTCGAGATTGCGGACGGCGGTCTCCGATTCGACGCGAAGCGCCAACGTGGAAACGGAATCGCTCATCGTTCAACCTCTTTATTCTCAACCTTTGCGCTCGACGCTTCGCCGCTTGCGTCTTGCGCCGCCTTTTGCCGACGCCGCTTGATTTGCGCAAGCCGCGACGCGTAAGAACGCCGCGTTTCCTCTTCTTCGCGCCGCTCGATTTCCTCCGGCGTCGGCTCGACGTAAAGCCGAGGGCGCGTCGCTCGAACGTTTCCGGCGTAACGTTCGATTTCGTCGTAATTTACGCCTTGACGCGCCGCAAGCAGCGTCAAGACGTAGTAAATCGCCGACAAGACGCTTTCGTTCCGGTCGGCGGGAAATTTTCCGTCCGTCTCGCTCTCCGCGAAAACGGCGTCCTCGATCAATTCGCGACGCGAGACGAACGTCGTCGACGGACTCAAGCCGTAACGCTTGCAGTAGCGTCGTTTAAGGATTGCGTATTCGTCGCCGGACTCGAGTTTTTTTTCGCCTCGGCCCAAATTTCGCTTTCCTTGGCGAGCGAGTTTTGCGTCAAGTCGAAAATATCGCCGAAGAGCGCGTCGGAAAGCGCCGGAAAGCGCTCGACGAATCGAACGGCGTTTGCCTCGCCGATCGGCGCGTCGTTCGGCCCGCTCAAAAGACAACGCCCCAACGCGTAAACCGTTCGGTCGTACTGACTTGAAAGGTCGTTGAAACGCAGTCGCTCCGCGCCGTTCAAACGTCGAATGCGAAACTCTGTCGCGCCGCGCTTGACCGTCGCCGTCTCGTCGATTTGCGGGAACTGAAAAACTCGTTAATATCAAAAACCATCGCTAATCCCTTTCATTGCAAAAGTTAAACGTTTAATCCTATCAAGAGCCCGCGCGCGCCTTCGTCGTCGTTTTCGGCATATTCTCCGCCGAACCGCCTTCCGGCAACAGCTTGATCGTCATCGTCGATTCGGAACCGTTATCGCCCGGCTCGATCGGCAATCCGCAAATAACGCAGTTCGGCGTTTCCGTTTCGAAAATTTCGGTTTCGAGCGGATCGTCGCAAATTTCCGTAACGCTAAAGACGTCCCCCGCCTTCATGTGCTCCAAAAGTTCGTCGTACGCAAGCATAAGAACGAAGCGCGTTTGGAACTCCATCGTCTCGATTTGTTCCGACTTCCCGGCGTAAGCGTACCCGGTCGGCTCGTCCGGATTGTCCGTCACGTCCGTCCAAGTCGAGGCGTCGGCGAAAGACGGCGCCCCCTTCGTTTTGCAGTTGAGCGTGTAAAAATCGCCGACTTCCGTCGTCGCGCCGCTGTTCGCCGATTTGTGCGTCAAAGTCAATTTGACGCGCAACATTAGGCTCTTCCGGACGACTCCGGCGTCCTTTTCAATCCATCGTTCCCGTTCCGCCATAACGCTCCTCCCAAACGTCTAAATCTATGAAAACGGTCGACTTAACGCGACCGTCGTAAATTCCCGGCGCCGTTTTCCGAACCCCCGCGACGAGCGCCGCCGAACGCTTCAACGTCTCCCCGCCGCCGTTGAGGTCGAGCGACTGGAAAACCCGTTCCGTCGACGCAACCCCCTTCCAACGCCTAGGTTTATAAAGCGCGAACAAGTCGACGAGCCCTTGCGCGACGCGGTCGATTCGCGTCGTCCCTTCGCCGAGCCGCCCCGAAACGACGATCGCCGCGACGCGCCGCAACCGAACGCGCGTTTCCGTCTCCGGAAACGCTTCCGATTCTCCGACGGAAATCTCGAAAACAAGCGACTTATCGCCGACGTCAAAATCGACGTTGGGACGCGAAATCGACTCTTTCCCGACGCCGTCGAGCCGCAACGACAAAACCGCCGTTTCAAGCAAGTCGAGTATTTTCAAGGTTTGCATCGCGTCAAGTCGCTCCCGCTTCAACCGCCGCCTTTAACGTCGCGAGCGGTTGCGCGACCATCGCCCCCGGCGGCTTTTGCCGACTTCCGCCGTTTTCGAGCTTG
The DNA here is from genome assembly GCA_017937685.1 of Thermoguttaceae bacterium. Taxonomy (GTDB): domain Bacteria; phylum Planctomycetota; class Planctomycetia; order Pirellulales; family Thermoguttaceae; genus RUG369. Next base: position 3,154 of record JAGBDD010000207.1, read on the forward strand.
ATAACGTAAGGCGTTGAATTTTCGATATATACCGCGACGCCGAGAACCGCCGATTCGATTTTCGCCCTCCCCGCCGCGACCGTCGCCGCGCCGTTCGGGTCGAGCTTCTTCGCGTCAAATTGTCGCTTCAACGCGCCGTCGGTCGAAACGTTCCAATTCCCTTTGCAGCAACCTGTTAGAACCGGCGTTCCGTCGACGATCGCCTCGAGCGCCTTTTGCGCAACGCGCCGAAGACGCCGCGTCGCCTTTTTCCGCGCGACGTCGTTAAACCGTTTGAGCCCTTGCGCGAAATCTTTCGCCGTTCCCATCGCAACCGCTTTCTTTACAACCGTTTGCAAATCAACCGAAATTGAACGACTTCGTTCCCGACGCGAACCGTTTCGACCCGTTCGAGCCGATAGTCGATCCCGCCGACGTTCAAAAAATCGCTTCCCGCCCGCGGCGCCGCGTCGAAAAACGCCGCCGGAACCGTCCCGACGATTTCGGTCGCAACGCGTCGCAAACCGTTCGCCGCGCCCTCCGGAACCGCCGACGCCGCTTCGTTTTGCGTCGCGTTTTCCGGAACGAAAGGAACCCGTTTTTCCGCGAACGTCGTCCGAATTTCGCCGGTTCGCTCGTCGGTCGTTTTCCCGACCGCAATCTTCGCAACCGCTTCCCCGCCAAGCGTTTGCGCCAACATCGCGACGACGCCCTTCCGACCGCCAAAAACCGAATCCAAAACGCCCATACCGCTCCTTTCGCAACCGTCGCCTTAATATCGCCGCGAACCGCCGTTTTATTCGCGCTTTTCGCAAGTTTGAGAAAAAAAACGGGAAAAATTTGCCGCGCCCTATTGTTGGCGGCCAAAAATAAGGTATAATAATAGCGTTGGTTGGGAGAAATCCCAAGTTTTAAATTTTTACGTCCATTTAGGAGGTCAAAATGCAAAAAACTCAATACTATCTTATTTATCGCCACGAAAACGAGGCGATTCGCACTACGAACGAAGCCAAGGCCAAACGCGCGTTGCGCCAAGGCTTTAGAGTTGTCGAAATCGAAACGACCGTCGTTTCCGAATCCGACGACGACAACGTGATTATCGTCTCGACGAGGCGTTTGAAGAAATAGTTGCCAACGAAGCCGCCCTCGTTTTTGCGAGGGCGGCGGATTTTGTCCTTGGAGATTAAGTTATGGGATTTGAGGTTTTACGTCAAAAATACGGTAATTCGCTCTCCGGTCGCGCCGTCGTTAATAAAGCGATTCGCGAAGAGATTCCCGGCGGCGGTAAAATCATCGACATTCTAACGGAATTTCGCAAAAAGCGCGTCCAAAACGTTTATCCGCAAGAGTTTATTGACGACGTTTTTGAAAAATTACTCGCGGCTAATCAAGAAATGGCCGACGCTACTCTTGGAAAGGATTGGAAAAAAGATGGACCGAATACTTGAAAGAGAAGTTCGACGACTCCAGCGCAAGTTTATGCGCGAACACGTCTTAGGACGCAAGCCGCTTCCGGAGGGCGAAGCGCGAGACGAACGAACGACGATTCGTTGGAAACCGGACGAAATCGCGCTCGTTCGTCAAGTCGCGGGCGACGCGCCCTTGACCGAAACGATTCGAAGTCTTGCGCTCGAAGCCGCGAACGCGCGTTTAAACGCTCGCTAAACAACGTTTTTTCTAAGAGTTGCGCGCTTTCAGCAAGCGGACGGCGTCGCTTTCGCCGTTCCGAGTTCGTTCGAATCGCGGAAGACGCCGAGTTCGCCGACGAGCGTTTTCAACGCCGCGCAAACCATTGGCGCGACGAAACTTCGGTCGAATTTCGCCGACGCGCCCCCCGCTCCGGCTTCCGCGAGTCCCAACGTCAGCGCTTCCGGGTACTCCGTCGGATCGACGCGCAAAAGCCAAAGCGCCTCCTCGCAAACGGCGGCGACGACTCGCGCGTTCCAAACGACTTCGCCGGTCGATTCGTCGAGCGCAAACGCCGCGTCGTAAAACGAGAAAGCGTCGGAAATTAGAAACGACGCCTGCGCTGACGCGAGCCTCGCTCGCTTCGCGCCAAAGGTCGGCGCGAAGCCGCGTCGCAAAATATCGTTCCGCCGCGTCGAGCGCGACGGTAAGACGAGGCGTCGTTTGTTCGTTCATCGTTCCGCTTCCCTATCCTCTTTATTCGCCGAAGTTACCAAGCTCGAAGTTCGTCCGCGCTTTCCGAGTCGTCGCCTTCGCTCTCCGTCTCTTCGTCCTTTCCTTCCGCCGCAACCTCTTGCGTTTCCGCTTTTTCCGACGCGTCGTCGCGTTCCGTTTCCTCGTCGGTCGATTCGGCTTCCGACTCTTTCTCCGCTTCTTTACGCGACTTGCGACACGTTCGCGCCGTTCGCCGCTCCGCCGCGCGGCGTTTCGTTTCGCCTTCCTCGTCGATTTCGACTTCGTCCTTTTCCGGCTCTTCGCTCGACGCCGCGTCGCTCGCCGCAACCTCTTGCTTAGAACCGTTTTCCGACGCTTCTATTTCCTTAATCATCGTTTCGAAACTCGAAGTAAGCGGGCGCTCCCAAAACTTGATTTGCCCGTCGACCTCGTAGGTTACGCGCCGAAACGTCCCGGTTTTCATCTTTTCGCGAATCTTAATCGTCGCCATTTTCCCCTTGCGCCTTTCTATATCGCGTCGCTTTCGGAGCGACGCAACCCGTTGTCGTTAATCGTTTTCCGTCGTTCGCGTCATTGAGTAATCGCAAGCGCGGAATTCATCAAGCCGGAAATGCGACAAAGCGCCTGCTTCGCCCGCCGCATACCCGCCGATCAGCTTCGCGCGTTCGCCGTCGGAACTCGGGTTCGTCGCCGGGCTCGAATGAAGCGCCCGCCTGCGAAGCGGAATCAAGTTGAAGCCGCGCGTGTCGCAAACCCAGACGTCGCCGTCGGGAATCGCCGGTTCGACGAAGACCTTCATCGAGACCCCGCCCGCCGCCGAAACGATTTGTTCGACGTAAGCGCCGCGCGACGTATCCGCTTGATTGACGGTAACTTGCGAGTTCATAAAGGTCGAAATCACCTGCGCTTGCCCGGTTCCGCAAACGATCGTGTCCGGAACGCAACCGACGTCCGTAATCAGTTGCGCGGCGCGGTTGATCATTCCGATCGAGAGGCGCGGCGTCCCGACTTGCGCGAGTGAAAGCCCGCCTTCCTGCGTTCCGAAATGATACAAACCGCCCATCGAAGAAGGTTTAGCGGGCCCTTCGCCGCGACGCTTCGGCCCGAAAATCAACGCCGAGTTCATCCGCCGATTTGCTTCGTCCATCGCCTTTTCGACTTGGTACGTCATGTCGTTTTCGTCGCCCGCTTGGTCGACCGCGAGCGCCGTCCCGCTCATCCCGACGTCGCCGCGGAAAATCTGCGTGAAGTTCGATTCGCTCCCGGACTGCTGGAACATATCCTCGCCGTCGTCCGAATCTTGGCGAATCGGGCGCGAGTCGAAAACGAGCGTTCCGCCTCCGCTCGGCGCGTAAGTTTCGAGCTGAAAGTCGCTTCCGTTCGCCGCTTCGACCGACGCGACGCGGATTCCGGTTTCGCCGTCGAGCGCGGAAACCCGCAAAACCGCCGAGTCGCCCAAGATATGAAAGAGGTCGCCCGGCTTCCACCCCGCGACCGAATCGACCGTAAAAGTCCCGACGCCGTCCGAATACGCAAACGCTTTAAACGTCTTGGTTTTCGGCATTTTTTTGGTTCGTCGACGCGTTCCGGGCGCCAGTGTTCCGTCGCGGTCGCGACGACCGGAATCGGGTTCCCCTGCCCGTCGACTTCGGTCGTAACCGGCGCGCCGAAAAGCCGAATGAAGTTCGGAGCTTGCGCCCGACGCCACGACAAGGCGTCGCCGAGATCGATTCGCGTGTTCAAAAGGTCGTAAGTCGTAATCGCCGCCATTTTTTTTCGTCCTTTCCGACGCTCGCCGCTTTCCATCGCTCAACGTTCAACCGTTACGTTCGTTCGACTTGCGCTTGCGTCGTCGCTTGTTTTTTTGTTAAAAATTCCTTCGCCGTTCGTTCATTGACGCCAAGTCGCTCAACGCCGCGTCGCGTTCGACCGCGGCGAATGTCGCAAGACGTCGGCAAAGTTCCCCGCCTTCATCGCTTCGCGCTGTCGTTGCGCTCGATTCTCGCTCCCGACGCCGACGCCCGGCGCCGAGCCGCCCCCTTGCGACCGTTTCAGCCAATGCGGCGACGCGGCGATTTCTTCGTCGACGACCTCCGCAACTAGTTTCCCTTCCGAGGTTTGCGGAATCCCTGTATCCGGGTTGACGCGAAAAAGCGCCGCGAGTCGCTTGACGTCGCGCAACGCCGTTTCGCAACAATCGCGTTTGCGGGCGGCGGCGACGAGGGCCTCTTCGATTTTCTCGCGCTCTTGCCGTTCGCGGAACGCTAAGTTCTCTTTTTTCAACGGTTCCAACTCCGCTTCCAGCTCGGCGATCTTCGTTCGCGACGCGCTCGTTTCGTCGACGTACTTTTGAAGCGTTTCGCGCAAGTCGGTCGGGTTCGAGCGTCGCAACTCGTTCAGCTCGATCAGCTCCTTTTCGCGCTCTTTCGACAGCTCGTCGTATTTCGTTTGCAGCTCTTGCCGTTTCTTGACTTGCGCCTGCGCGTTCGCCGTCTCGGCTTTGAGTTTTTCGCGGAGCGAATCCGCCTCGCGATTCGGCAAGCGAAACGTCTCTTTCCCGTCCGCGTCTTTCTCGACCGCGAGTTCCGCCGCGATGGCGTTCGTCGCCTCTTCCCGACTTGCATAACCTTCGTAAACGCTCATATTGTTCCCTTTATCGCGTTTCCTTTTTCACCTTTCGAGCGCTTGCGCCGCTCCGACGCCGCGCCCTCGACGCCGTTAATATTGCCGCGACGCCCGCGTTTTATTCGCAAAATTCTCCAAAAATTTCGAAAAATTTTCCGGCGCGACCGCCTTCAAGTTCGACGCCAAAAATCGCGAAAGAAAAAAGCAAACGACCCAACCCCAATCATCGCAAGGTTTCGCAATGTTTCCGATTTCGCCGCTTCGTTATCCCGGAGGAAAAGCCCGACTTGCGCCGACGATCGCCGCGATAATGAAGTCGGCGGGCTTCGGCGACGAGGCCGTTTTCGTCGAACCGTTCGCCGGAGGCGCGGGCGCGGGCTTAACGCTCCTTTTTCACCGCGACCGCGCGGCTCCGGGCCCGCGCTGCCGCGCGAGCTCGGTTTCGTCGCTCCCGTTGGTCGCTAACGTCTTCGCTCAACACTGGTTAAAGTCTCTTTCTCCTTCCGAAAACGAACCGACTTCGCGCTCTCTCGAACCGATATTCCCGCGACGAAACGGTAAGCGACGACGGAGCGAATCGAACGGAAACGCTCGACGCGGCTTTCCCTTGAACTCGGTTTTGCGTTTTTCTACCTCAACCGAACAAGCCGAGCCGGAATCGCAACCGCCGGGCCTATCGGAGGTTGGAGTCAATCCGGACGCTGGAAACTCGACGATCGGTTCAATCGCGAAACGGCGTCGCGCCGCGTCTTGGCGATCGCGGAAAAGCGGCGGCAAATCCGCGTTTATTGCGACGACGCGACGTCGTTCGTCAAGCGTCGACTTCCTAAGTTTCGACGCGACAAGACGTTCGTTTACTTCGACCCGCCCTATTTCCGGCAAGGCGCGCGTCTTTACCGGGAAGCGTTCGACAAAGCCGACCATCGCCGCTTGCGCGACGCGATTTTTCAGAACGTAACATCGCCTTGGCTCGTTTCTTACGACGACGCGGAGGAGATTCGCAAGATTTACGACGGCGCGTCGTCGACACTAATCGACGTCGGTTACAGCGCCGCGAAGAAGCGCGTCGAACGGGAACGCCTTTTTTTCTCGCCCGACTTGACGGCGGCTCTAGGGGCAATCAAAGAAAAAAAGCCCGCGCGTTAGACCGGCGCCCGGACGTAAAAAAAAGCGTCGACCGGTTTTCCGATCGACGCTTACTTCTATATTTTACACAACCAAACGATACTGTTTAACTTTGTAATCGTCGCCACTCGCTACGATAAACCGACGAAAAAAATCGCTTTCATTGTTTTGCGTCAGAAAATTTTCTAGTATCTCTCGCAAGTACTCGTCAACTTCTTCATCATTTTTCCATTCTACGCGCAATTCTCGTTCAGTTCGTTCATAGTCCTCTATAAAATATCTAACCACCTCCATCGCCTCACGACGCGCGCCAACTAAATGCTTTGCGTTTAAGTTGAACGTATTAATCGTCGTTTGCGCCTTTTCATCATCTTTAAGAGCAACAATTCTTCCTAGGGCGTGTTGCTGTAATCTGAAATTCCTCTTGCGCAACCGTTGCGAATATGGTATAATTCGTGCATGAGAATCACTAAAAAACAATACAAAAAAATCGAGTCGCTTTTACCGAAACCGCGCGGCAACTTTGTCGTTGAA
>JAGBDD010000027.1 GCA_017937685.1 Thermoguttaceae bacterium
CGGGGATTCGGCGGCGTTTTCGGCGGGCGATTCCGGACGGAGCGAGACGTTCGGCGCGTTCGGGCGGCGCGGCGGTTCGCGGAAGCGGGACAAGTCGGTCGGCGCGACGTCGGAAAGAATTTGGTTGGGAAATTCAAGTCGCAACTCCGCGACGCGGTCGACTTCTTTAGGAACGGAGACCTGTTCGAGCGGGAACTCGAAACGGACGAGCCCTTTCGTCGCGCGGTCGAGCCAAAGGACGCGGACGCCCCCTTCGGCGTCGATTTCGACGCGGTCGCAGGCGACGAGCGTTTCGGCGCCGGTCGCTTCGTCGACGAAGCGGAGATATTCGGGACGCAGGAGTCGAACGCGCGCTCCTTCGGGAACGAGCGTTCGGAGCGGGTCTTGCGCCAACGTCAAAATCGCTTGCGGCGGCGCCCAGAAGACGCTCGGCGAGACGCGCAAATCCATCGCTTTCGCGAGTTCCGAGTCCGGATAAAGTTCCTTGACCGACGTCAGCAGGAGCGGCGCCGGGAGTTCGAGCCGTCGACCGGCGCGCGCTTCGTCGAGAATTTCGGCGCGGATCGTTTCGCCGTCCGACCAAAGGACGCCGGAGCCGACTTCCATTCGAACGAAATTCGGTTTTGCGAACGCGAACGAACAGGGGACGCGGAGCGTTCGGCGGTCGTTTCCGGCGCCGTCGAAGTCGCAAACGATTTCGAAGTAAGCGTCGTCGGCGTAAAACTTCGCGTTCGAATAAGCGTCGACGGTCGCTTGCAACGCCGCGGCGGCGGTCAAACCGGGAATTTCCGGCGGACGTTCCCCGGTCGGCGTTTTCAACGGAGCGTTCGGCGCCGTCGTTTCGGCGGTTTGAGCGTTTCGGCCCCAACGTTCGCGACGGCGTTCGCAACCGGCGCAAAGGAGCGCGACGACGAGAAGCGCGACGAGCGTCGGCGCTCCGAGGGCGAACGTTCGCGACGGCGAGCGCTCTTGACGCGTCGGTTCTTCGTTCGGTCGCATCGGGTTCCTTTCTTTCGCCGTCGGCGATTTGCGGGGGATTGAGGAGGGGCGAGCGTCGCGGGCGGGACGCGGCGCTTTAGCGGTTAATATAAACGTATTTTACGTTCGGGGGCAAGAGCGGTTTCGGAAGATTTTGGCGCGTCGGCGTCGGCGCGACCGGCGTCGTCGTTCGACTCGAAAGGCGGAGGGCGGCGCCGGAAAAACGATCGTTTTGTCTATTTTGTGCAAAGCGCCTAGATTAACGCGTCGAGGCGAACGGTCGCGATTTTTTTGCGAGAACTGTGAAAAAAGAGCGGCGTCGCGATTGCAATTTTCCGGCGTCGCGGTTATACTAAGAGTCAAACGGAAACGAACGGCGCGTTTTCGCCCTTTCCGCCTCTCCGCGTTTTCGGAGCGTTTCGACTTAGGATCGGCTTCGAGCGACGGGACGGGAAACGTCGAACGCGACGAGCGGCGAGCGCCGCGCCGTCGATTTTTCCTTCCGAATCCCTCCCTTAATTAATAAGGACGAAAAAATGCGCAAATTGTTCTGCTGCGCCGTCGCGTTGTTGGCGACGGTCGGTTGCTTCGCGGTCTCGTCGGCTCAAGCGGCGGACGTCGAAGAAGGCTTTGTTTCGATTTTCGACGGCAAATCGCTCGACGGTTGGGCGAAACACGGCGGCTCGGCGAAATATAAGGTCGAAAACGGCGAAATTATCGGCGAATGCGTTCCGAACACGCCGCACAACACCTTCCTCGTTTACGAAAAAGAATACGGCAACTTTATTCTGAAGCTCGACTTCAAAGTTTCCGTCCCGGGCAACTCCGGCGTTCAATTCCGCAGCCAAATCCGCGAAGACGGCGACCGTATGTTCGGGTACCAATGCGAAATCGCCGGCGACCAAGACAACGCCCGCATTTACGACGAAGGCCGCCGCGGTCATCAAAAAGGTCGCGTTTGGCTCGACCCGACTCCGGAAGAAACGCTGAAAAAAGCGTTCGAAACGTACAAAGCGGGCGACTGGAACACGCTCGAAATCCAATGCGTCGGCCCGTCGATCCGCACCTGGATCAACGGCGTCGCGGTCTCGAACTTCTTCGACTACCTCGACTTCAAAGGCTACTTCGGGCTCCAAGTTCACGCGGGCGGTCAAGGGACGATTCACTGGAAAAACATCCGCGTCAAAGACCTCGGCGTCAGCGAATGGAAATCGTTCTTCGTTAAGGGCGAAAACGGTTGGGAAATCAAAGACGCGTACAAATTCGTCCCGGCTTGCTGGACGTTCAACGAAGAAGAAGGCTACCTGATCGGCGAACACCCGGCGTCGGAACCGAAAGACGGCCTTATCGTTACGAACGACAATTACGACGACTTCGTCGCGAAAGTCGACTATCGTTATTGGGGCGGCAACAGCGCGCTCTACTTCCGCGCTCACGAAGTCGACACGACTTGGCTCCTCCGCGGTTGCCAAGACGAAATCGCGGGCAACGGCAAAGAAGCCGCCATTTGGCACACCGCCGGTAAAAACGAACCGGGGCGCGGCTGGCTCGGCTCCGACGACGCGTTCGTTGAAACGATTCGCAACAAAGACGGTTGGAACACGATCGCCGTCGCGGCTTGCGGCGACCGCGCCACGACGTTCCTGAACGGTTTCCGCGTCGTTAACATCGACGACCCGAAACTCGAAAAAACCGGCAAACTCGGTCTGCAACTCCACGGTCACGCCGACGGCAAAATGTGGTTCAAAAACTTCCAAGTGATGCCGATCACGAAGGAACAACGCGCGTTGATCGAACGTTAGTCGACGCTTAAACGCGGCGCCGTTTTGAACGCGTTTCTCGAAGCGGCGCCGTTCGTTATTTTTCGCGATTTTTTTTCGCGACGCGTCGTTAGGGACGCGCCGCCGCTATTATTTTTTGATTTTACGCAATATTATTTGGAAAGGCAACTACGATGAAAAAATCGTTCGGTCTCGCTCTCGTCGCGACGCTGTTTGGCGCTTCGTTCGCGAGCGCGCAAGAGTTCACCTCGCTGAAACAAATCGCCGAATTTGAAAACGGCAAGTACGTCGACGCGTACAATATCCAAGGCGCGTACTACGAAGAAGCGAAGAACCGCGGCTATCACGTGATCGCTCGCGGCGCGGACAAATTCGACGTCGTCGGCTACCAAGACGGTCTCCCGGGCGCCGGTTGGGATCGCTCGAAAGCGCGCTTCTTCGGGACGGGCGAACTGGTCGACGGCAAACTGGTCGTTACCGGCCAAAAAATGGATATTCCGCGTTACGAAGAAGACCGCGAAATTATCTTCACCGACGAGCAAAAAGCGACGAAGCTGATCGGAACGATGGAAGGCGACAAGTTCTTCCTCGAATTCCGCGGCAAGAGCGAACTCCAACGCGTCGTCCTCGAAAGCCCGACGCTCGGCCAAAAGGCTCCGGAAGGCGCGAAGGTTATCTTCGACGGCACGAACCTCGACAATTTCGAACCGGGCGCGAAGATGAACGAAGAAACGAAGGCGCTTTGGTCGGAAGCTCGTATTAAGCCGTTCGAAAAGAAGCCTTACACGCTGCACATCGAGTTCATGACGTCGTTTATGCCGAACCATACCGGTCAAGCGCGCGGCAACAGCGGCGTTTACATCGGCGAAGCCTACGAATGCCAAGTTTTGGACTCGTTCGGTCTTGAAGGCGAAAACAACGAATGCGGCGGTTTCTATCAATTCGCGAAACCGATCGTCAATATGGCCGGCGTTCCGTTGACGTGGCAAACCTACGATATTGATTACACCCCGGCGAAGTTCGAAGACGGTAAAAAGGTTGCGAACGCTCGCGTTACGGTCAAACACAACGGCGTGGTGATTCACGATAACGTCGAGCTTCCGAAAGAAACGCCGGGCTGCAAGGGCGAAGCGGACGAAGCGCGCGGCTTGTACCTGCAAGGCCACGGCAACAAAGTCCAATACCGCAACATTTGGGTTCAATACAAAGACTAAGCGCGACGCGAAGTCGAGCGACGAACCCGCCGTTTCGACGTAACCGAATCCAACGAACGCCGCGACGGTTCCGCATTTCGGAAACCGGTCGCGGCGTTTTTTTTGAAATTTTTCTTGTAATTTCGCGTCGGCGAAGCCTCTTAATAGGCGTAAGGACAAAGATTTTCGGCAAACGCGTCGAGATCGGAACGCGTTTCCGTTTTGAGCGCGGCGTTTTTCAACATTCGAGAAAGCGCCGTCGAGCGAAAGCGGGCGAGCGTCGGAGCGGTTGGCGTTAAGACGCGCCGCGACCGTTTCGGGGCGGCAACTCTCGCGTTGAAATGAAATTTGCCGCGATATTTGCTTTTTAGAAGCCGCGTCGTTTTGCGCGGCGCCATTATTGGCAAAGGAAACCCAAACGATGGATAATTCGAACGAAACGAAAAAGAACGCGACGGACCAAGAGAAATTCGCGGCGCTTCTCAAAGCGGCGGAGTCGGGGGACGCGGAGGCGACGCGCGAATTGGGCGATCGTTATCGCGACGGGATCGGCGTCGAGCAAGACTCGAACCGCGCCGTCGAGCTGTACCGTCAAGCGGCGGAGTCGGGGGACGCGGAGGCGATGCGCGAGTTGGGCGATTGTTATCGGTACGGAATCGGCGTCGAGCAAGATTTGGAGAAAGCGTTCGCTTGGTATCGCAAGTACGCGAGGGCGTGGGAGGCGGCGGAGGACGCGAAGTGGGACGAACGTTACCGCGTCGCGACGGCGCAAGAACGCGAAGACGAGGTCGCCGCGACGAAAGAGCTCGCCTGGTCTTCTTTCGAATGTTACAATAGCGAAAGACGCGGCGGCTGGTTGATAGACGCGGTTCAAGCGTTTTTCTGGTTTCGTAAGGCGGCGGAGACGGGGGACGCGGAGGCGATGTTCGGACTTGGCAATTGTTACGAGCGTGGAATCGGGGTCGCCAAAGACGCGAAACGCGCGTTCGAGTTCTATTGTCGAGCGGCGGAGGCGGGGAACGCGGAGGCGATGCGCAAAACGTACGATTGTTATTGGCGTGGAATCGGCGTCGAGAAGGACGCGTCGCAAGCGTTAGATTGGTATTGCAAGTACGCGGAGGCGGAGGACGCGGAGTGGGACGAACGTTGCCGCGCCGCAAGCGTTCGACCGACGGCGCAAGAAGGAGAAGACGAGGAAGAACGCGGCGACGTTGAAGCGGACGCGGCGCAAACGATCGCCGAGGAACGCGAGCGAGCGAAAGCGGGGGACGTCGCCGCGGCGCTCAAGTTAGGCGATTATTATCGCGACGGCGTCGGCGTCGAGCAAGACGCGAAGCGGGCGTTCGACTGGTATTGCAAGGCCGCGCTGGCCGGCGACGAGGCGGCGACGTTCCGTTTAGGCGAAGTCGACGATTGGGACTGTAGTTTATTTGAGGACGACGAAAATTTCGTTTGCCGTCGGAAGAGCGCGGAGACCGGGAGCGTCGCGGCGCGCAAGTTAGGCGATTGTTATCGCGACGGAATCGGCGTCGAGCAAGATTTGGAGAAAGCGTTCGCTTGGTATCGCAAGAGCGTAAGCGTAGGCGGCGTCTTAAGCGACGAACTGACGATGATGACGCCGCTTCTCCTTGACCGTGAGAACAAAGAGAGCGAGGACGAATATAGACGGCGCTCGCTCGCTCCGAAAGCGACCGCGACCGCCGGACTTTCGGCGCTCGAGTTGGGCGATCGTTATTGGAACGGCGTCGGCGTCGAACAAGACGCGAAGAAAGCGATCGAGTTGTACGAGGTAAGCGCGCACTGGGGAAGCGTCGCGGCGGCGAGTCGGCTTAGCGCCTGTTATCGCGACGGAACCGGCGTCGAGCAAGACTTGGAGAAAGCCGAATTTTGGCGGCGCCGAAGCAGGCTGTTGCGAGAACGTTGGGGCGATCGACGCGACCGCGTTCGCGAAACTTAATCGCGTCAGAAGCGCCGCGACGGTTGCGTTAAAAGCCGTCGCGGCGTTTTTTTAATGAAAATAACGGCGTGTAAAGAGCGTTTTTTGGAAAATTTTTTTTGGGGGCGTTGTTCGCGCTTGTAAATTTTAAGCGGCCAGGATAAAATAACTAACGGCGGTTTGTAGAAATTAAGCTCGCGATATCCGGACGTAACGAGCTTAATTCTAAGGGATACGCGTCGTCGTGTTTTAGAGAAAAAGGCGAAGCGAGCGACGCGCAAAAGTTAGAGAAAATAATATGAAAAAATTATGGTGTTGGATTTGCGTGGGATGGAGAAAGACATGGGGTATGCTTTACGCCTTAAGTAAGGCAGGGGAGGTTGCTGATGGCCTTGTGAAGCTTTTTGGGTTCTTGGTGGCTGTGGCGACCATTGGTGGGTGTACCTTTTGGGGTGCCCTTAGGGGGCAGTGTAATTCTAACGACTATTGTGTTAACCGAAACGAACCGCCGGCGGTTGCGGACGTGGAAGAACCGACGTCGAGCGAGGATTCGAAAGAGAAGCTGAACGACGAGGCGCCGACTCGCGTCGACCGGGCGTTGGAACGGCAAACGGTTCCCGAAACGTCGAGTCCGCCCCCGACCTCCGACAACGCTCCGTCGACGGGCGAAGAGCCAATCGTAAAGCAGGAACGCCAAAAAGCGGAACTTGGCGACGCGAACGCGATGAACGAGCTTGGCCTTCGTTATCAAAAAGGCGACGGCGTGGAAAAGAATGAAGCGAAAGCGGTCGAGTGGTATGAGAAGGCGGCGAATCTTGGCAATAAAAAGGGAATGAGTAATCTCGGGCTTTGTTACCTAGAGGGGTGCGGCGTAAAAGCAAATTACGAGGAGGCGCTCGAGTGGTTTCGTAAGGCGGCGGAACTCGGCGAAGCTACGGCGATGAACTATATTGGTCGATGTTACGAATATGGCGGCGGCGTGGAGTGCGACCCTGTTCAAGCGTTCGAGTGGCGTTCCAGCGCGGCAAAACTCGGCGAGGTCAACGCGATGTATCGTCTCGGCGATTATTGCGAGCGAGGTTTTGGGACGGAAAAGAACGAGACGCAAGCGTGCAAGTGGTACGAGAGGGCGGCGAATCTTGGCGAAGTAAACGCGATGAAATGTCTTGCTCGTTGTTATCGAGACGGGATTGGCGTGGAAAAAAATATTGAGAAGGCGAGCGAATGGTTTCGCAAGGCGGCGAATCTTGGCGACGAGGACGCGGCGATGGAGGTCGACAAGCTTAACGCCGTCGAGGGCGGCGAAGAGTAATAAGACTCTGGCGCAACGAACCGCGTCGCGATTTTTTCGGTAAAACGCGGCGCGGCGGGTGGATTTTTTACGGCGCGTCGGGTATAATGGTTGACGTCGGGCGCGTTTCGTTGCGACGGAGCGCCGCTCGGCGTCGTTTTGACCGCTTTTGTCCCGTTTCCGTTTAGCCGTCGCGAGTCGAATTATGTCCGCTTTTGACCGTTCCGCCGCTTCCGAAGTTCTTGCCGAAACCGCCGCCGCTTCCGCTGTTCGCGAAATAAAAGAGGATGGGAAAAAGAATCCGACCGGGAAAAAAGACGGCGTTTCGAACGCGCCGCGACCGTCCGATTTTGCGTCCGGTTGGCGGCGTTGGGCGCAAATTGGCGTCGAAGTTTCGCTCGTTTTCGGCGTCTTTTTCGCTTACGGCGCTTGGCCGATTCCGGACGTCAACGAGCAGTATTATGTTGGGAAGGCGATTCACTTTTGGAATCCGGAATGGCTCGCCGCCGACCCGTTCTTGAACTCGCCGGACTCGCATTGGCTCTTTTACGCCGCGTTCGGGACGCTTTCTTTCCTCTTTTCGCAAAACGCGCTCGTTTGGGCCGGTCGCGTTCTCATTTGGGCCCTGACCGCCTGCGCTTGGGTTCGTCTGAGTCGAGCGTTGATTCCGCGACGCTGGGTCGCGCCGCTAACCGCCGCCGCGTTCGCGTTTTACCTCGAATCGTTCCATATGGCCGGCGAGTGGATTTTCGGCGGCGTCGAGGGGAAGGGGTTCGCGTTCCCGTTCGTTTTTTGGGGGCTCGCGTGTTTCGTCGAGGGGAAATACAACCGCGCTTGGATTCTGTACGGTATTGGGGCGGCGTTTCACGTCTTGGTCGGCGGTTGGGCGGTCGTCGCGTCGTTGGGCGCTTGGGCGGTTGCGGCGCACTTCGACTTTAACGCGGCGCTGAAAAACGGCGGCGAAAACGGCGAAACAAGCGCGAAACTTCCGCTCGGCGCTCGATTTAAACGACGCTTGCGCGGGTTCGGCGGCGCTCTTTTGAAGACGGCGCCGGGTTTGTTCGTCGGCGGCGCGATTTCGTTAATCGGCGTGATTCCGGCGCTTAAGCTCGACGCCGGGGCGACGGCGGACGTTTTGGCGCGGTCTCGGGAAATTTACGTCTTCGAGCGGTTGGCGCACCACTTGGTCGCGTCGTCTTTGCCTTGGACGTTTTTGCTCCGATTCTCGCTCTTGGCGGCGGCGTTCGGAGCGGCGGTCGTCGGGACGGCGGCGCTCGTTCGGCGTTCGCGTCGACTCGAAGCGTCGGAAAGCGTTGAAAATAAAGACGTTAAACAGTGCGGCGCGGCGAATCCGGCGAGCGAAGAAGCGTCGCGGCGATTTTTGCGAGCGACGGCGTTCGTCGGCGTCGCGATTTTGATCGCTTGCGTCGGCTTGGTTCTCGACTTCGGCTCGAAGCGCGTCGCGAATCCGGAAACCGCAAACTCCGCGATCGCGGTCGTTTATCGTTCGGTCGCGGAGACGTTCGGGCTGGTCGACCGCTTCGACGACCCGCGCGCGGCGGCCGGTTGGTTGCGTTATTATTGGTTCCGGCTCTCCGACTGGGCGGTTCCGTTCGGCTTGGTTTTCGTCGTCGCTCGGTCGCTCGCGTTGATTTGGCGGCGGTTTGAGCGGAACGAAACGGCGTCCGGGCGTTTATTCGGAAGCGTCGTCGAGCGGCGAATCGCGACGGCGCTCGGTTGGGCGGCGGTCGGCGGCTTGACGTACTGGCTTTTCCGGAGCGGATTCGAGGAAACGGCGCGGACGTTGGCGTCGGCGAACGCGATTCCCGGGACGATTCCGATTCCAAAACCGACCGAAGACGTCGCGTTCGCGGCGACGGTCGTCGCGTTTTCCGGCGTCTTGGCGGCGCTCGGCGTTTTCGCGGCGGCGTTTGGGGCGTTCCGTCGAGAAAAAACGGGCGCGAGCGGTTCCGAAAACGACGTTGAAAGCGGCGCGAACGTCGCGTTAACAAACGTTTGCGGGCGGCAAGCGGCGCGAATCGTCGCGACCGGCTGGGCGTTTTGGTGCGTCGTTTTGCTCCTCGTCGCCCCGACTTGGCGACTTGCGACGTTCGTTAATTTGCGCGGAACGCATGTGATCCCGCGAAGCGCGCCGCCGAAAGAGTCGATCGCCGACGGTTGGCTCGACGTTTGCCGTTGGGCCCGCGAGGCGACGTCGCCGGACGCCGTCTTCCTCGTTCCGCGCGGCTGCGACTCGTTCAAATGGGAAGCCCAACGCGCCGAAGTCGGCTCTTGGAAGGAGATACCGCAGGACGCCAACTCGATCGTCCGTTGGTTCCGCGATATGGAGCGGCTGTACGCGACGCCCGGAACGAAGCGCGACGCGGCGACGCGTTGGACGTCGCCCCTCGTTTGCGTTTTCGCGATGCGCGGTCGCGAGCAAATTTTAAAACAGAGCGCGGAAATGGGGTATCAGTTTGCGATTCTGGAGACGCCGCCTTACGTCCTGATCGCGTATCCGGAGTTAATGAAGAACTTAGAAGCGTTTTGGGAAGCCGACGAGGTTTACCGCAACGACCAATATATCGTTCTGCGACTCGACAAAACCGCCGAAATTAAGGAAACGCGAAAAACGGCGGCGGAGAAGAGGAACGCGGCGGCGCCGGATTCGCCGGAATGACGAAACGCGGTCAAAGCGACAAGAACGGTAGAATCGGTAAAGGCGAAAGGACGGCGATTTGAGCGTTGAAGGCGAGAGAAAGGGGAACGGCGCCGTCGACCCGGAAACGTTCCGAGCGCGTCCGAATCGGCGAACGACGCCGCGGCTCGAGTTAATTCCGCTAACGCTCGACGAGTTCGCGCTTTACCTTGCCGACGTCGACGCGTTCGCCGACGCGCTCCGATTAGCCGAGCCGCCGAGCGAACCGGACGCCGAAACGCGCGCCGCGCTGAATTGGCTCTTCGAAAACGCGCTCGCGCTCGACGCCGCGTCGCTCTGTTGGTCAACCCTTTGGGCGGCGATTTTGCGGAGCGAGAACCGCGCCGTCGGGTTTCTCTGTTTCAAGGGGCCGCCGCGACCGCTTTTTGATTTTCTAAAAACAGCGCCGAATTTCAAAATCGACGTGGAAATCGCCGCGTCCGACGTCGTCGACGGGAACGCTCGAACCGTCGAACCCGCCGTCGCAACCGTTCGAACCGCCGGTAACGAGCGAGCGGAAACCGGCGAAAACGCCGCGCCAACCGCCGTCGTTGAAATCGGATACGGCGTCGACGAAGCGTTTCGCGGACGCGGCTTCGCGACCGAGGCGGTCGGCGCGCTCGTCGATTGGGGGCGCGGGCGGGAGGACGTCGGCGCTTTTCTCGCCGAGACCTTGACGGCGAACCTCCCGTCGCGCCGAGTCTTGGAGAAAAACGGTTTTCAGCGTCGCGGCGAGTCGAGCGACGCTCTTTTTTGGCGCGTCGACGTTTCGCGTCGAGCGGACGAAAACGACGGCTTTTGATTTTTCTTTTTTTGTCGCGGTAAACGGGCGTCCGAGAAAGCGGGGGAGCGCGTTCGACGTTCGAGCGTCGAACGCGTTTGGCGCTCGAACGGGCGCGGACGCTTTTAAAACGTCGGTTGGCGTTCGAGCGGTTAAGCGTTTAAACGTTTGTCGTTCAAGCGTTTTCGTCGACGAGCGAGACGACGCGGACTCGCGATTCTTCGACGACGCGAATTTTTCCTTCGCGAGCGAGCCAGCCGATCCCCTCCATCACGTAGTCGCGCGGCGCGCCGATTCGCTTGACGATCGCGCTGACGCTTTGCTTGCCGTGATAGCGCAGGATTGTCCAAATGCGTCCCGCCATCGTTCCCATCGCCGGCGTTTGATCGCGCCCGCTTTCCAAGCCTTCGCCGTTCCAAGTCGAAATCGTTTCGGACATTGCGTTTTTCCTTTCGTTGGGTCGTTGTTCTTTGTCGAGCGTTCTTCGCGGCGGCGTTTTTGATTGTTTTGTCGCTGAAACGAAAATCGACGTTTTCAAAGCCGCTTTTAAAGCCGCCTCGCGAGTTTCTCGAACGCGTCGACGCGGCGTTTTTTCCGTTCGGCGTTAATTTACCTCGTCGAAGTCGCGACGGAGCGGAGGCGCGACTTTTTTCAACGGCGGCGAAGAACGCGGGGGAAAAGGTCGCGGAAAAGTTGACGCGAACGGTCGCGGCGGAGCGGCGCGCGCAATTTAAACGGCGCGGCGGCGAACGGTTAGACGGTTTTTAGCGGTTGTCGGGGCGAGCAAACCGCGTCGACGGCGGAAGTTTAGCGATTAAAACGGTCGCGCGGACGCGGCGGCGAAGGTTTCGCGTTAAAGTTGGTCGGCGCCCTTTCGGAAATTTCGAAATTGTATATAATAAAGGGAGAACTTACTTTCGCAATCGACGCGAGCGCCGCCGTCCGTCGACGGAGCGTTCGTCGTAAATCCCGCAATTCGGCGATATAGAAGGAATTAAGAGCGATGTCGAAATTGACGCAGTCTCCCGCTTGGCAAAATCTCGAACAACATCAAAAGGAAATGGCGCCGGTTCAAATGCGCGATATGTTCGCGAGCGACCCGGATCGCTTCAATAAATTCTCCGTCGAATTCGGCGGGATTCTCTTCGACTACTCGAAGAACCGAATCAACGAAAAAACGGTCGATCTCCTCGTCGCGTTGGCCGAGCAAGCGAAGGTTCGCGAAATGGCCGAAGCGATGTTCACGGGCGAAAAAATCAACGTTACCGAACGTCGCGCCGTTCTGCACACCGCGTTGCGCAACCGTTCGAACAACCCGGTTTACGTCGACGGCAAGGACGTGATGCCCGACGTCAACCGCGTTTTGGCGAAGATGAAAGATTTCAGCGACCGCGTTCGCGACGGGCGTTGGACCGGTTACACCGGCAAAGCGATCACGGACGTCGTCAACGTCGGGATCGGCGGTTCCGACCTCGGCCCGTGCATGGTCTGCGAAGCGTTGACGCCGTATCAAACGAACCTCCGCGTTCACTTTGTTTCGAACGTCGACGGAACGCACGTCGCCGAGACGGTTAAGAATTTGAACCCGGAAACGACGCTCTTCATCGTCGCGTCGAAGACGTTCACGACGCAAGAAACGATGACGAACGCCGAGTCGGCGAAGGCTTGGTTCCTCGCGACGGCGAAAGACGAAGCGGCGGTCGCGAAACACTTTGTCGCGCTCTCGACGAACCGCGAGGAAGTCGTTAAATTCGGGATCGACCCGGAAAATATGTTCGAGTTCTGGAGCTGGGTCGGCGGGCGTTACTCCCTTTGGTCGGCGATCGGGCTTAGCATCGCGTTGGCGGTCGGGTTCGAAAACTTCGAAGAACTCTTGAGCGGCGCGCACGAGATGGACGTTCACTTCCGGACGACGCCGTACCGCGAAAACATTCCGGTCTTGATGGCGTTGCTCGGCGTTTGGTACAACAACTTCTTCAACGCGGAAAGTTGCGCCGTTTTGCCTTACGACCAATACCTGCGCCGCTTCCCGGCCTACCTGCAACAGGGCGATATGGAGAGCAACGGCAAGGGCGTCGACCGCGAAAACAACCGCGTCGACTACTCGACCGGCCCGATCGTCTGGGGCGAGCCGGGCACGAACGGCCAACACGCGTTCTATCAGCTGATTCACCAAGGGACGAAGCTGATTCCGTGCGACTTCCTCGCGCCGGCGCAAACGCAAAACCCGATCGGCGACCATCATCAAAAGCTGATCGCGAACTTCATCGCGCAGATGGAAGCGTTGATGAAGGGCAAGACGGAGGAAGAAGCGTTCGCGGAGCTGACGAAATCGGGGCTCGACGAAGCGGAAGCGCGTCGTTTGGCGCCGTCGAAGGTCTTCCCGGGGAACCGTCCGACGAACGCGATTTTCTTCGAAAAGCTGACGCCGCGTATGTTGGGCCGCATCATCGCCGCTTACGAGCTGAAAATTTTCGTCCAAGGCGTCCTCTGGAACGTCAACTCGTTCGACCAAATGGGCGTCGAACTCGGCAAGCAGCTCGCGAAGGCGGTTCTTCCGGAGTTGGTCGCCGCCGAGCCGACGACGTCGCACGACTGCTCGACGAACGCGCTGGTCGAATACTTCAAAGCGCGCCAAGCGAAGTAGTTAGCGCCGCTTAGTCGAAGTTAAACGTCGAAACCGCCGGAACGGGCAACCGTTTCGGCGGTTTTTTTTTTGACGTTTTTCAAGAAAATCGGCGAAATTTTCTTGAAACGTCGCTCTTAAACGAGGGAGGCCGCGTTCCGATTCGCCGTCGAGGCGAAGCGAAGAAGGAAATTTGCCGTTTATCCCGATTGCGACGCTTGTTTAGCTCGTCGACTCGGTTTAGCGACGCGGAGTTCCTTAGGGGCGGCGCTGGAATTTTTTCTTGTCGCGAATATAATAATTATCGAGCGCGTTTTCGAAGCGGTTGAAAGCGCGTTTTATCGTTGCGCAACGTTTTAACGAAAGGTTTGGGCGAGATGGAACCGATTTCAACGGGAATGGCGATTTTCGGCGTCTTTAGGGCGACGATGGCGTTGGGGAATTTTATCCTTGAGAAACAACATCGCGCGGCGACGAAAACGACGCTGAACGGAATCGACGTCAACGTCGAGGTCGTTCGGCGCAACATCGCGGAGATGGCGGCGGATATTTCGGCCGACTTCGCGGAACTGAACGCTCGAACCGATATTTTGGCCGCGCAAAACGATTTACTGGCCGCGCGCGTCGAAATTTTGATCGGCGCGACGCAAGCCTTGGAAGAGGCGGCGCGGCGTTTCGACAAGAAACTCAATCTTATGATGGAGGCGCATTTTAAGGCGGGGTGGCGCGCCCTGCGCAACGCGGCGGGAGCGAACACGGAACGGGGATTCGAGAATTATCTCTTCGACGCCGTTCGGGAATTTAACCTTGCGATGGCGATGTTGCGCAACGAACGCCTCGTTATGGCGCATTACGGGGCGGCGTTGGCGCAAGTCCAGTTGGGCGAGTTGACGAACGCTTTGGCGACGCTGGAAGAGGTCGCGTCGATTCCGTTCGACGCGAGCGCGCCGGACTCCGATTACTGGACGTTTTTGCAAATGAAGCTCGAAATGCGCGACTACTTGGCGACGCTCGGTTCGCTGCCGAAGTTGGCGGATTACTGGCGCGAGCGGACGGAGCGTTTCTACAAGCTGGCGGATTCGGCGCGGAGTGAAGAAGCGGGTATGCAAGCGTTCCGTTTGGCGCGGGCGACGAAACTTTTGTCGAGCGACTTAAAAGCGGGGGCGGAGGCGTTGAAGTCGGCGTCCCGCGGGGTCGACGAGACGTTAAACGCCGAAGGCGCGGAGGTTTACGAGAAGACGTTCGGCGAAGAGTTCGTCGCCGTTGAAGCGGAGCCGCAAGCGGGGGAACGCAAGGTGTTGACGATTAAGGGCGTCGATTTTGCGTTCCGTTATTGCCCGGCGGGACGTTCCAAATGGGTAGCCCGTCGAGCGAAGCGGAGCGCGATTCCGACGAAGGCCCGCGACACGAGGTAACACTAACGAAGGGTTTCTGGATGTTGGAAACCTCCGTGACGCAAGGTATGTACCGCGCGATTACCGGTTCGAATCCGAGCCATTTTAAATCGGGGGACAATTACCCGGTGGAAGAGGTGAGTTGGTTCGACAGTCAATCTTTTTGCGAGTCGCTGAACGCGCTTGGGGTGGCTCCGGAGGGTTTCGCGTTTCGTTTGCCGACGGAGGCGGAGTGGGAGTACGCTTGCCGGGCGGGTACGGATACTCCGTATTTCTGGGGTTCGACGTTGAACGGGGACAAGGCGAACTGCGACGGTAACTATCCTTACGGGGGCGTTTCTAAGGGGCGTTATTTGGAGAAAACTTCGGCGGTCGGTAGCTATACTCCGAACGGTTGGGGACTTTACGATATGCACGGCAACGTTTACGATTGGTGCGCGGACTGGTTTGGCGATTATGGTTCTGGGCCGCAAACGGACCCAACGGGTCCGTCGTCGGGCTCGACCCGAGTGTTGCGCGGCGGCGGCTGGAACTACCTCGCCAAGGTCTGCCGGTCGGCCTCCCGGTTCGCCTACGGCCCGGCGAATCGGTTCAATGACCGCGGGTTCCGTCTCGTTTTAGGTCGCTAGCTCTAGCTGTCTAGGACGCTCCGCGTCCTTTTATAGGTTAAGCGAAACGCTCGAGCAAGGTCGCCGCGAGCGCCTCCAGCGCCGCCGACCGCCGCCGAGCGTTTCGCAGGGGAGCATATTCGACGACGTCGGCGAATCTTTGGCGGGGGGTTTTAAAGGGGGGCGCCGCCCCCCTTAGCTCCGATTTAGGAGGAAACGCGCGGAATGAAAACGATTGAAATTGGAGCGTTTATTGATTTTCGACGCGTTTTGTCGCGGCGCTTTTGTTTCGCCAATCTTTCTCGGCGGCTCTTGAAAGCCGTTGCGTTTAGGTTATAATAAAACGTATTGTCGCGACGCTTTTATCGCGCTTTTTCATTACTTTTTATTTTAAACTGTTTACGTCGTTGGGTCAAGATGCAATTTCGAATTTTTAGCGTTCCGGCGTCGGGCGACGCGGCGGCGGAGGAAGAGCTGAACCACTTCTTGCGAGCGAACCGCGTCGTTTCGGTTTCGAAGGAATTGTCGACGGTCGCGGGGAGCCCGACTTGGTTTTTCTGCGTCGAGTACTTGAACGACGGCAAAGGGGGCGCCGACGCGTCCAACCGTAGTTCGCGGCGCGGGCCGAGCGTCGATTATCGCGAGGTTTTGTCGCCGGAAGATTTCGCGGTTTTCGTTCGTTTGCGCGACGCTCGCAAGGCGCTTTCGCAACGCGACGCGGTTCCGGTGTACGCGATTTGCACGAACGAGCAACTGGCGCAAATCGCTCAAGCGCGTTGCGATTCGGCGTCCGCGTTGCTGAAGATTCAAGGGCTCGGCGAAGCGAAAGTCCAAAAATACGGCGCGGAACTCTTGAAGGCGGTCGCCGGAGAAACCGACGCGAACGCCGCGGAGCCGTTTTAGGTGAAACGAGCGGGAAACCTAATCGAACGAATCGTCGACGCGGAAAACTTGCGCCGAGCTTATTTGCGAGCGGTCGCCGGGAAGCGCGACAAGCCGGAAACGCTCCGTTTTCGCGAAAATCTCGACGCGAATTTGGCGGCGATAGGCCGCGAGTTGGCCCAAGGGCGGTATCGCTGGGGGGCGTTTTCGCGGTTCAAAATTTTCGACCCGAAGGAGCGGGAAATCGCGGTCGCGCCGTTTCGCGACAGGGTGGCGCATCACGCGATTATCGGCGTTTGCGAGCCGATTTTCGAGCGGCGGCAGATCGACCAAAGTTTCGCTTGTCGCAAGGGGAAGGGACAGTCGGCGGCGGTCGCGTTGGCTCAAAGATATTCGCGCGGCGCTCGTTATTATCTTAAGATGGACGTTCGCAAATACTTCGCGTCGATCGATCGCGAAACGTTGAAGCGTTCGCTCTTCCGACTCTTCAAAGACGAAATACTTTTGAAGGCGCTTTGCGACGCCGTCGACGTTTACGAACCGGGCGCCGAACGCGGGATTCCGATCGGAAGTTTGACGAGCCAATTTTTCGCGAACCATTACTTAACGCCGCTCGACCGTTTTATTAAGGAACGGTTAAAGTCCCGCCGTTACTTGCGTTATATGGACGACTTCGTTCTTTGGGACGACGACCGCGACGCGTTGGCGCGTCGACGGGACGAAATCGAGCGTTTCGCCGCCGAAGAACTCCGCTTGACGTTTAAGGAAAGCGCGTTAAACTTAACGTCGAAGGGCTTGACGTTTTTAGGGACGCGAGTTTTTCCGGGGCGCGTTCGGCTGGCGAGTCGGTCGCGGCTCCGATTTCGGCGCAAGCACGCCGAGTTGACGGAACGGTTTCGCCAAGGTCTCGCGACCGAAACCGAGTACGCCGAGCGAACGCGGGCGCTTTTTGCGTTCGTCGAGCGGGCGGAATCGCGAGCGTTTCGTTTGCGCGTTATGCAAACGGGGGACGACGCCGAAGGGCTCGAACCGAGTGTTGCGCGGCGGCGGCTGGAACAACAACGCCAAGAACTGCCGGTCGGCCAACCGGAACGCCAACGACCCGGCGAATCGGAACAATAACAACGGGTTCCGTCTCGTTTAGCTCGACGCGTTGGGAACGACGCGGCGACCAAGCGTTTTCCCCGTTCGCGTTCGACGAGAGCGCGACGAACCCGAAGAGAAACGGCGATCGAGTAGCGGCGCGCGAAAGGTCGCCGTTTTTCGCTTTCTTGACGACCCGGGCGATTCGTCGGCGCCGGTTTTAACGGCTTGCGTCGGGATTCTTTGCGTCGCGCGGTTTGAACGGAAGGTAGCGGTTTCGCCGTCCGCGACGACTGAGAAAAAAGAAAAAAACGGCTTTTTCGACGTTCGCCGGGATGGAAGAGCGGCGGCGAAGACCTATAATAATCTCGAGGAATTAGCGGTTGTTTTCCGCGTCGGGCGTCGGGCGTCGGGCGTCGGGCGTCGGGCGTCGGGCGTCGGGC
>JAGBDD010000208.1 GCA_017937685.1 Thermoguttaceae bacterium
GATAACGGTTCATCTCGCGCGGATTGTCGACCTTAACGGCGAACTCGCGGAGGAACGGCGCGTCGTGTTGGAACTCGAACCCGGCTTTTTTCAGCTCCGAATGCGCGTAACGAGCGATTCGGTGCGACGCGTTCGCCGCTTGTTTCAACCCCAACGGCCCGACGAACGCCAAGTAAACCAACGCCGTCAACGCGTTCAACGCTTGGTTCGAGCAGATGTTCGAACTCGCCTTTTCGCGGCGAATGTGTTGCTCGCGCGCTTGCAGCGTCAAGACGTAGGCGCGTTTCCCCTCCGAGTCGACCGTTTCGCCGACCAAGCGGCCCGGGATTTTGCGGAGCAGCTTCTTCGTAACCGCCATAAAACCGAGGTGCGGCCCGCCGAAACTCATCGCGTTCCCGAGCGGTTGCCCGTCGCCGACCGCGACGTCGGCGCCCCATTCGCCCGGCGACTTGAGCATCGCCAACGCGATCGGGTCGACCGACATAATCGAGAGCGCGCCGACGCCTTTCGTCGCGGCGATAATTTGCCCGACCCGCTCCAAGTTTCCGAAGAAGTTCGGGTATTGGATAACGACCGCGGCGACGTTCTTCGCTTCGGCGGCCAAGACGGCGTTCAACGCGTCCAAGTCGACGATCCCGTTTTGCTCCGGAACGACGCGCGTTTCAAAGAGGCCGGACGCGGCGTAAGTCTCGACGATGCGAGCGTAATCGGGGTTCAGCGTCGCCGGAATCAAGACGATTTTGCGCTTCGTCGTTTCGGCCGACATAACGCAAGCCTGCGCGAGCGCGCTCCCGCCGCAGTACATCGACGCGTTCGCGACGTCCATCCCGGTCAGGCGGCAGATCGCCGTTTGGTATTCGAAGATCGCCTGCAGAATCCCTTGGCTAATCTCCGGTTGGTAAGGCGTGTACGCGGTAACGAACTCCGAACGCCCGACGATCGCGTCGACGGCGGTCGGAATGTAGTGGTCGTAGCAACCGGCGCCGAGGAAGATCGGCGAGTCGTCCGCCGTGTAGTTCGCCAACGCGAGTTCTTCCAACTGCCGCCGCGCCGACATTTCCGTCGCTCCGCGGCTCTCCGGCAACAGACATTGTAAACGAATTTCCTCCGGAACGTCGACGAATAAATCGTCCAACGAGGAGAGCCCCGTCGCGCGCAGCATTTCCTGAACGACGGGGTCGGGATTGGGAGCGTATCGCATCGTTAGCGCAACCTGTCTTATTGTTAAAGGGTGAAAAAGCGAATCGACCGACGCGACCGTCGGCGCGACGCGTCGCCGACCGTCCGCCGCAAGAAATAAATAAGCGACGAACGACGGACGCCGCTCGAACAAAAAGCGACAAAAATCAAAATGCGTTTGCGCCGATTTCGCCGCGTCTTTGCCGTTTAGTATACCCCATCTTTCGCGTCGCGTCAAGAAGCCCCGACGCTCGCGGAGCCGTCCGAAACGCAAAAAATCCTCCGACGCGCCGCAAAGTTCGTCGAAGGATTTTAACGCGTTCGTCAAAATCGGCAAAGTCGACCGACTCCGCCGTTTTCCGCGTCAGAGTTCCGGGTTGCGGTCGAGTTGGAAGTCGGCCGTTTTCGTCGATTTGTCGACTTTTTGCGTCAAACCGGACGTCGCCGCCGACAGATATTTCGCGTCGATCGCGGGCGCGGTAACCGGATCGGTAACGGAACCGTCCGGCAGTTCTTCGCTCTCGCGGACGACCGCTTCGACGCCGACGAAGTAAACTTGGTAGTCGCCCGCCGGGATTCCCGCCGCGTCGCCGAAGTTCATTTCATATTTCCCGTCGACGATGTTTCCGCGCCCTTGCGTTTCGCCGGAAACGAAGCAAATCGTCCCGCTTTCGACCGGCGCGCCGTCGTCCGAGTAGGATACCGTCCCGGTCAGTTTGACGTTGCCGGAACACCCGACGCAGAAGGCCGCCGTCGCTAAAATCAGCGTGTAAAATAAATTGCGCATTATCGTTGTTTCTCCAAGACGCCGACCGCTCCGCGCGGAGCGAAACCGCCGTCGTTAAGTTTCATCGTTGCAAGTCGTTAAAACGCGGCGCTTCGACGAGCGTCAAGCCGCCGACCGCGCCGTCTAAAATCGCGAAACGCCGCTCGATCGGTCGAGCTACTCCGCGCCGCCGTCGAAGCCGACGCCAACCGCGAATTAGCCGAAGTCGGCGACGCTCGAAACATACGCCGCCAAATTACTCGAGCGACTCCGTTCCGCCGTCGCTGACGTGCGCGAATTTGCCGAGCGTTTTCGAGTAAGCGGTCGTCGAAATCGCGCGGACGGAACCGTCGCCCATCACGAAGTTAACGACGCCCGCGTGCCAGGAACCGAAGTACATATGCGGGTTCGTCGTGTCGCGCGGCGACGCGAGCGGATACGCTTCAGAAACGGCGCGCCCAATCGCCCAGTCGCGCCCGTTGCCGCCGGTCGCGCCGAGGTAGTTTTGGTCGTGCCGCCAAACGGTCGCTTCGGAACCGAGCATCCCGATCGGAATATGTTTTTCGCCGAACATAAATTGGTTCGTCGTCCCGTCGACCCAACGCGACATCGCGTCGCGCGGCTGCCAGGTGCGCTCGTCGCCGGCGACTTCGATCTTAGCGCGGCGGAACGGCGAGAAGTTCCCGGCGCTCAACGCATACGACGTGTCTTCGCCGCTGACCCATTGGAAGTTGGTGCAGTCGGGCGAGTTATACGTCGTGTAAATGACCGGCGCGTAGTCGGCGAACGGGCCGTAGGACGCGATCGATTTGAGACCGTTCATCGTGGTTCCGTCGTGCGTCAACCCCGTGTTCGTGAGCGGAGCGCCCGCGACGCCGGAACGACGGCTCGGGCATTTCACGTAAGGAACCGCGCTGAAGTTTTCGCGCAGTTCGTCCGTCATATACTCGGTGTTGCGCCAGAAAAAGTCGCCGGCGCCGCTATCCGAACGGCAAAGGTCTTGACCGAAACCGGAGGAAGCGTCTTTCGCGCCGCGCCAGTTGTCCAAGACGTCGTAAATCGCCGTTTGCTCCATATACGGCCAAAGGAGCGGCAAAATCGTCGCGTGTCCGATGTTAAGGTCGAGCGGCGGGAGCTTGCCGGTCGACGATTCGAAGTTGTGAACCGCCAAGCCGAGTTGCTTCATATGGTTCGTGCATTGCATCCGACGCGCCGCTTCGCGCGCCGCTTGAACCGCCGGAAGAAGGAGCCCGATCAAAATCCCGATGATCGCGATAACGACCAACAGCTCGACCAACGTGAAGCCGCGACGGGAGAACTTACCCCCCCCCCCAGTTTAACATTTTTCAACATTTCCGAATCCTCCTAGCGCTCGGAGCGCAACGTTGTAACTCTCGATAGTTGAGAACTATAATAACGTTCGCGTCTTCGAGCGCCCGACGTTTCCGGCTTCTCCAAGACGACGAAACAATCCGCTCCGCTACCAAACATAGCGTCGCTAACGCGAGTCCTTAAACGGGATCGGACGCGGTTATTCTCTTTCGTCGAACGAGCCTTTAAACGGGATCGGGCCGTCGATGTTTTTTCGTTTGCTAATAATATAACGTCGTCGACTTTCCAAGTCAAGGAAAATCGACTATTTTTGTCGAAAAATCTTTAAATCGCTTAAAAACGGGCCCGCCGAACGGCGCGACGTCGTTAAAACCGGCCTCGCCCGCCCGATCGGAACCGAGCGAGGCGCGTTTCCGCCGTCGACGCAACAAACGAAACGACAACGCTTCCGTTCCGCCGCCGTCGACGCGACTTCCGGAATTACAGGGCTTCCGTTCCGCCGTCGCTGACGTGCGCGAACTTGCCGAGCGTTTTCCCGGCGGCGGTCGTCGAAATCGAGCGAACCGCGCCGTCGCCCATCACGAAGTTGACGACGCCCGCGTGCCAAGAGCCGAAATAACGTTGCGCGTTCGTATAATCGCGCGGCGACGCGAGCGGATACGCTTCCGAAACGGCGCGGCCCAGCGCCCAGTCGCGACCGTTCGAATCCGTCGCGGCGAGGTAGTTTTGGTCGTGCCGCCAAGCGACGGAGTCTCCGCCGAGCATCCCGATCGGAATGTGCTTTTCGCCGAACATAAACTGGTTGCTCGTCCCGTCGATCCAACGGGAAATCGCGTCGCGCGGCTGCCAAGTCCGCTCGTCCCCGGCGACCGAAACGACGGCGCGGCGGAACGGCGAGAAGTTCTTCCCGTGCAAGGCGTATTGATCCGCGGCGCCGACCCATTGGAAATCCGTGCAAGCGGGCG
Organism: Thermoguttaceae bacterium; assembly: GCA_017937685.1. Taxonomy (GTDB): domain Bacteria; phylum Planctomycetota; class Planctomycetia; order Pirellulales; family Thermoguttaceae; genus RUG369. Next base: position 4,243 of record JAGBDD010000208.1, read on the forward strand.
ACTTATACTCGGTGTAAATAACCGGCGCGTAGTCGGCCAGCGGCCCGTAAGACGCGCAGGACTGCAACCCGTTTTGCGTAACGCCGTTGTGTTTCAACTCCGTGTTTGTCAACGGGGCCCCGGCGACGCCCGAACGGCGGCTCGGGCACTTCACGAACGGAACCGCGCTGAAATTCTTGCGCAGTTCGTCGGTCATATAGTCGGTGTTGCGCCAAAAAAAGTCGCCCGAACCGGCGTTGGAGCGGCAAAGGTCTTGACCGAACCCGGACGTTTTATCCTTGGCGCCGCGCCAGTTTTTCAGGACGTCGTAAATCGCCGCTTGCTCCATATACGGCCAAAGGAGCGGCAAAATCGCCGCGTGTCCCATATTAATGTCGAGCGGCGGGAGTTTTCCGGTCGCCGACTCGAAGTTGTGAACCGCCAACCCGAGTTGCTTCATATGGTTGACGCATTGCATCCGACGCGCCGCTTCGCGAGCCGCTTGAACCGCCGGGAGCAACAAACCGATCAAAATCCCGATAATCGCGATGACGACCAACAACTCGACGAGCGTGAAGCCGCGGTTGCCCAACTTGCCTAAATTAACGCAGTTTTTCCGCATAACTCAACCTTTTCTCGCTCAAGACGCCGGTTCCTAACGAGTTCGCGTTTTTATTTGCCTCAAACGCGCGCTCGAACCGCCGCCTTCGCGACGTTCAAAAGAAGTACACAATATCGATCAAACCGCCGTTTCTGTGAAACGTTAATCCGATTTTATCCGCCGCGAAACGGCAAGTCAAGCAAAATCCGGCTTCTTTTCCCAAAAATTTCAACTTTTTTAGCCGCGCCGCCGTTACTTTCGACGCCGCGTCGCCGTCGCCGCGTTTTCTCCCTTATTTTCCGCTCTATTTTTCGCTCTATAGTATTAATGACAAAACGCGCCGACAAAAAAAGCGCTCCGAGGCGCGAACCCCGGAACGCTTTTCAACGTTAAATCTTTACTTTTCGCGACTTAAAGTCGACGCTTCCACACGCGATACAGATAGTAAGCCGCGACCGCGAGAGCGACCAAACCGACCGTCCGGCGAAGAACGTCGCTCTTGCCGCGCGCCGCGCCGTAATCGAGATACGGTCGAACCGCCGCGATCCAGTATCCGGCCTGTTTCGCGTCGGCGGCGCTAATCCGTTCTCCGGCTTGCGCTTGCGCTTGCAACTTCGCGAGGAAAAGCAACTTTTCGACGATTCCCTTGGGAAGCTCCCCCGCCGCCGCGCTCGTTTTTTCCGCCAAGTCGGCCCCTTGCGCGCCGAAGTTTTCGCTCAACAGCGCCTCGAAACGCTTCGTTTCTTGCAAAATTTTCCCCGCTTTGCCCATTCGCTCCGCCTCCCAAACTCGATTTCACCAACACTTTTCAAACAATTCAAACGAGCGGGAAAAACCGAGCTTTTCCGACGTTTTCCCGCTCGCTCCGCTCTCCGTCATTCGGCGCAAGGAACGAAGCCGCCCGCCATCGCCCAAGCGATCTTGATCGCGTCGGCGCCGGTCGGTTTCAGCGTTCCGTCCTCTTGATCGATCGCGAAAACGAACGACGTCCCGGTTTTCTTATTGCAAACGATCAAATAACGGCCGGTCGGGTCGATCATAAAGTACCGCGGGAACTTGCCTTGCGTCGAAACGCGGTCGACCAAGCGGAACGCGACCGTCGCGTCGGCGGCAAACGGAACGTCGGCGAGCGTCGCCGTCGCGTCGAACGCGACCAACGTGTTTTGCCCGCGGTTCGTCCCGTAAACGATCGTCTTGCCGTTCGGAAGCGCGACTTTGAAAATTTCCGCCGTTTTGTTGCCGTAAGTAAACTTTTCGCCGTCGACCAGCGACTCTTCGTCGGTCAATTTTTGGCGGTAATCCGGCTCGATCGTCGACCAAACGCCGAGGACGCCGGGATTGCCGAACTCGAAATTCGGGCGGAAAACGGACAGGGTCGAGTCGAGTTCGTTCAAGACGTAAACGACCAAATCGCCGTTTTTAGCGATTGCGAAATCGAGGTGGCGCGGCCCGGCGCCGGCGGGCGTTTGCAGGAACGGAAGCTTCGGCTCCGCTTCGAGCGCGCCGGTTTCTTCGTTCAGGCGAGCGACGTAAACTTTGTCGCTCCCGAGGTCGCACATCAGAACGCGCCAAACGCCGTTCGACTCGGCGAAATACGCCGCGTGTCCGAACGGTTGACCTTGACGGCGCTTGTTCGGCCCGGAGCCTTGCCCTTTGTATTTGGCGGTTTGCGCGGCGAGCGAACCGTCGGCGTTCGTCTTGTAAACGACGAAGTCGCCGCTGACGTAATTCGCGACGGCGACGAACTTTCCGTCCGGTCGAACCGAGACGTGGCAGGCGCCGGAACCGTCGGTTTTCAAGAAGTTCAAGACGGTCAAATCGCCGGTTTTCGGGTCGACTTTGCAAGCGTAAACGTTTTCGCCGCCGTCGTTTCGGTCGCGCGAACCGATGAAGTAAAGCAAATTTTTCTCCGGAACGGTCGCGATGAAACCGGAGTTGTTCGCCTTCAACGCCAACCGCAAATCGGCGACGGCGCCGGTCGCCGCGTCGAACTTCCCGACGTAAATCCCTTCGGAGCGCTTCACTCCGATTTCGTCCATATCCGGCGTCGTTCCGCCGGTCGACGTGCCGAAGTAAACCCAGTAATCGCCGTCTTTAGCTTTTAACGCGTCGTCGCCGTTCGCCGCCGTTCCTCCGACGCAGCAGAGCGCCGCCAACGCGCAAAGAAGCCCGACGCCGGTTTTCCGTCCGAATAAAAAAGCCATTTTCCGTTCCTTTCGTTGAATTTCGCGACCGATAACGCCGCGGTTGTCCGAGTCGACGCGCTCGCCTCGCCGTCGCAAGTCGAAAACGCCGCCGTTTATATTAATTAAGAATATACCGGGACGCGGCGCCAAATGCAAGAGCCGCGCCGCCGTTTTTCCCAAAATTCGCCGTTTGCCTTAACGTTCGACCGAAAAAATCGCTCGCCGCCCAATTACCGACCGCCGCAAACCGCCGCCCGATTGCCGCTCAACAGAAAATGTAAACAAGATTCCAAGAATCAAACGCGCCTCGTTTAGATTATCGGCGCTTAAAAAGAGAAATCAAAGACGTTTTAAAAACCGGCGTCAAACGAAGAAATCGTCGCTCTCTCCGTTCGACGCCGGCTTCTCGTTCCGTTCGCTTGACGCGTTATTCGTCGCCGGAAACGGAGGCTGCCTCCGCCGACTCGAAAAACTCGCAGTTTTCCAGCCGCCAACCGGAAAATTCGGAGCGTTCGAATCCGCCGAGAATTCGGACGTTCTTCAACGTTTTTCCGCGCCAGTTCGTCGTTTGCGTTAAGAAGAAATAGCGCGCGGGAACGCCGAAAACGAGTTCGTCGCTTCCGTCGAGCCGCAAGCCGTTGACGTTAGAAATCGTTGCGCCGTCAAGAGTTGCATTTTCCCAAGGATAAGGGCCGCTTTCTCGCGAAGAGACTTCCGCGGTTCTCGCTTGTTCGCGTCGCAACCGTTCCTCCGCCTTCGTCGCCGCGTCCGTTTCACTTGCGCCCTTGGCCTTTTCTTCGCTGCAATAACGATCAAACGTTCCGTCTTTCTTTTTATCTTCTAAATATTTCTTTTCCCAACGGGCGCGTTTATATTCCAAAGAAAACGCTCGGAGTTGCGCGCTTTCGGGTCGTTTTCCGGACGTAACCGCTTCGTCGATCGGCTTTTGCAAATAAACGTAAAACGTTCGCGGATCGTTAAACTCGGCGTCGAGGGCGGCGTCCTCCGCTTCCAACGCTTCCGCGCCCTTCTCTTTGAAGAGTTTGTGCCGCCGTTGCAATTCCTCGACCTCTTTTTTCGAATAGAAAAAGTCGTCGTAATTCAAACGCCCTTCCTTAAACGTCCGCGTTTTCTCGACATATTCCGGGCGCGGATACGTCGAGTGGAAAACGCCGTAAATCTCCGCGTCGGTAAAATCGGCGCCCTCGAACCCGCCGTATTGAATAATTCGCGCGCCCTTCCAGTTGCCGAACTTAAAACCGTTAAAATCGAGCTTTCCGATCAACGAAACGCCGCGCCAATCGTCGCGTTCGTAATTCGTCGTCGACGCGAGTTGCGCTCCCGTCAGTAAGACTTTCATTCGGGAAAGGTTCAACGTTTGCGGTTCGTTAATCTTTTTATCCCCGACGAGTTGCGTAAAGGTCGCCCCGTCGATCGTCGCGCCGGTCAAGTCCGCGCCTTCGAGCGACGACGTGATAATCTCGCAACCGCTTAAATCGAAACCTTTTAAGTCCCAACCGCTCATATCGCGGAAGCGGAGCGTCGCGCCGGAAAAGTCCTTTCTCGCAAACGCCTCGCGCGCCTCGAAACGGCGACGGTCGAGCCGGTTTTGAATCTCGTTTGGGAACCGAACGCTAACGAGCCAAGCCAAATTCTCGTCTTCTTTCGCCTTGCGTCCGTTCGCCGACTTTTCAAGCAGTTCGACGGTCAGCGCATTTTGCGACAAATCGTCGTCTTCCGACGCGTCCGCCCAGCACCAACGTTCGAAACGGCACTTGGTTATCGTCGCGCCGTCGAAGTTCGCGCCTTCAAGCGACGTCGCGAAGTAAGCGTCGGTCAGGTCGCAACCGGAGAAGTCGACGCCGCGCAGGTCGAACGCCGAAGTAAACCGAACGCCGCGCAAGTTCTTTTGTTTCCAGCTTTTCGTCGAATAGAGCGTTTCCTTCGTAATCGCGCCTTCGCTCCCGCGCCCGTCGACGACGCGGAGCCCGGCGATCGTCGCGCCGTCGAGTTTGAAGCCGAGGTTGGCGTTCGGCGCAAAAACGACCGCGTTCGTCAGGTTGAAACCGGAGAAGTCGCCGTCGTTAAGCCAACCGCAAAACGCGACGTCGGCAAGACTCTTATCCTTGCAATATTGGGAGTTGCGCCAAGTCGAACCCGTCGCCGCGTTCGCCGGGAACCGCTCGAAGAGAACCGCCGGCGTCGTCGTTAAACCCGAACTCGGATCGGCTTTCCTCGCCAATTCGGCCAAAATCGGGTCGTCGGGCCAAACCCGGTCGTTCCAAGCGTCGGACGATCCCGGCGAAAGCGGCAACGCCTTGGAACCGCCTCGCAAAGCCTCGTTTCGGACGTTTTTCAAATCGCCGAACTCCCAACCGTCGACGGCGAAATGAAACTGAAGCCGCGGCGCGTTCCAGTTCGTCGCGACGTTTTCGTCCTTTTCGCCGTTCGCGTCGTTTCCGTTTTTCTCGTTTTTACCGCTCTTCGCGCTCTCTTTGAAGGTTCGCGTCGCGGCGAATTGTTCGAACGTAATCGCGCCGGACGGCCAAAACTCGCCGCTAATCGTCGCGTCGGCAAAGTCGCAAGTATTGAAACGCAACGACATAAACGGCTCGTCTTGCCGACCGAAACGACAATTTTCGAACGTCCAACCGACGAACGATTCGCCCGGGAGCGCGCAGTCGAACCCGACGTCGCGGAGCGTTTTTTCGCGCCAACTTTTCGTCCGTTTGACGTCGGCCAACGTCGCCGGAATCCCGAATCGCCAACTCGGGAAAAACGGCGGTTCCTTTTCCTTGTCCGTCCAAACAAAGTCCATATGAATCGGAGAGTAAAACGCCCCTTCGTCGCTAATCTTTGCCCCGTCGAGACTTACCGCTTCCCAATCGATCTCGATTTGCGGCAAGACGTCGCGTTCCAATTCCGCCGCGATCTCGAGCGCGAGTCGGGCTTCCGCTCGTTCGCTAGCGCTTCGACGGTCTTCTTCGAGCGCTTGCCGCCAGTCCCTCGGTTCGACTTCTTGAAGTCGTTTCTCCCGCGCCGCCTTGAACGCCTTTTGTTCCTCGGCGATCTTTTCATTTTCTTCGGCGATATAACGCTTTAGAACGCCTTCATTTCTCTTCTTTTTTTCGAGCGCGAGCGCCTCGTCGTTCCAACGCTTCCAAGCCGCGACGTCGGAACCTCCGCTCAAAAAGACGTAAACGCGCCGGGAATCGTCCGACTTAACCGACGCGTTCGCCGACGTTTGAGCGCCGCCGTCCGTTTTCTTCTCCTCCGCCGCCGCAAGCGCGACGCCCAACAGCGCCGCAACCCCGAACGCGATCGCGCGACCAAACGCCGCCGCAACCGCGCTCCCGCTTCCTCGACTCCGTTTCCAGAACCGTTTCATCGTTTGTTTCTCCTTTTAAGTCAATATTCGCGCGCCGACCAACCGCCGACGCAACAATCGAACAAGATTCATTTTTTCAAAGACCCGCTAAAAACCGCGCCGCAACGGCGTTGTTCCCCCGCCGTTGCGAGCCGTCGAAGCGGTTCTCGCTCGGTCTTCGGGCGCCGGGCCCAACGCAATCGTCGAAGCGGCGCCAGTCGGGCGGTTCCTTGAAACCTCGCTCGACCATTTTCTCCATTACAATAAAGAGGACGAGTAAGAGAGCGCGACGGTTTTCGAAAAAGGATAAAAATTGTCAAATTTTTTGTTTTTTTAGCGCAAAAGACGTCGCGTTCGTCAAATCGAACCTAACGAAGCTGAAATTGCGCTCGAGCCGGACGCCGTTCCCGCCAACGCCAAACCCAAGAAAAAGTTTACGCCGAGAATCGCCGGTCTCGCTCGGACGCTCGAAGGTCGGAAAAGGCGGGTCGAGGGCGCCGCCGCGTCGCTATCGCTCCGGCCCCTTCGCGCCGACGCTCGACAACGTTGCAATACGAACGCGACGGCGCGACGTTTTGCCGCCGTCGCGCCGGCCGATTCATTAACAAAACAAAAATCAAACTTTTCAAAGAACCGCTTAAAACCGGGGTGAAACCGCGTTACTTCCCCGCCGCGACGACTCGTTTGCGGACGCCGCGTCGCTTTCGAAGATCGCGACCGCGCCGGTCAAAAGCGACTTAACCCGTTATTCTTTCGCGCGTTGCAACCGTTTTTACTCGGCGAGTCGTTCGGCGAGCCCGAGCGTCGTTTCGTCGATTTTCGCGCCGTCGAAGTTCGAACGGAGCGTCGCGCCTTCGGCGTTTCGGAAGTCGGCGCCGCGCAAATCGGCTCCGCTAAAATTCGCGCCCTTTTTCCCGAACTCCGGCTTTTTCAACGGTTTGTCTTCGAACGAATCGTAAAAAGCGCGCCAAACGAACTTCGCGCCGCGCAAATCGGCTCCGGTAAAGTCGGCCCCGTCGACCGGCGTCGAAAACTCCGCGCCGCGCAGGTCGCAACCGGCGAAATTCGCGTCCTTCAAATCGAAATAAACGCCGAAGCAAACGTCGCGCAAGTCCTTGTCTTTCCAGCTTTTCGTTCGATAAATCGCCGCCGCCGGAATCGCGCCGAAGAACGGCGTTTTCGTTACATTATGCCGCTCTCGGAACTTGAACCCGCGAATCGTCGCGCCGTCGAGTTTGAAATTTTCGCCCGGCCCGTCGAGGAGAAACGCGTCGGTCAAATCGAACCCGGAGAAGTCGCCGCCGTTCAAGGACGGCCAAAAGAACGTTCCGCTTAAATCCTTATTTTTAAACGCGTCCGTCTCTTTCCAAAGCGTTTTCGGAACGACTTTCGCCCAACGCGGCGCCTTGTCGCGCGGCCCGGCGTCGAGCCCGCCCGCGATCATTCCCCAAGCCCAACGATCCGTCGTTCGCGGCGGGTCGAGCCGCGCGCCGTCGAGTTTTGCGCCCTTCCAAGTCGGAACTTCGATATTCGAAACGTTTTTCCCGGCGAAGTCCCAACCGTCGAGCGGGAACGCAAACTCGGCGACGATTTTATCTTCCTTGAAGCTCCGCGACGCGGCGAATTGTTCGAACGTTATCCCGGGCGCGCCGAAATAAACGTCGTCGAACGTCGCGTCGGCGAAATCGCAATCCTTTAAAACGCAACTATATACCGTTCGCCAACGTCCGCCGAACTCGCAACGCTCGAACGTCCAACCGACGAACGACTCGCCGACGAACGACGCGTTGAAAACGACCTCGCGCGCCCTTTTTTCGCGCCAAGTTTTCGTCCGCCGCAACTGCGCGAGCGTCGCCGGGACGCCCTTTTCCTCCCCGAAGTCTTCGTCGAAAATTTCGAACGGATAATTGGAAAGCGTCGCGCCGTCGAGACTTAACGCTTCCCAATCGGTTTCGCCCGACTCGTTTTTTCGCGGCGACGCGTCGTAAAGGTAAAACGTTCGCGTCTCCGCCGCCGACTCGTTCGCGTCGCCGCCGTTTTCCGCCGATTCCTCCGCGTTTTTGACGTTTTCGACGTCTTCCGCTTTCTCGGTTTGCAAACGTTCGTACTCGGCGCGGAGTTCGTCGGCGATTTTTTTATTACGCCGAAAGCGGTCGACCGCTTCGTAATCGAGCCGCCCTTCCTTAAACGTTTTCGTCGAAACGATTTGCTTCTTCGTCAGCCAAGGAATCAGACTAAAACCTTCGATCTCGGCGTCGGTAAAATCGAATTTCGCCAATTCCTTTTCGCCCAACCGACTACCAAACGTCGCGTTTGTTAAATCGAGCCCGACAAAGCTAAAATCCCGCCAGAACAGGACGTTCCCGCTAACGCGGAATCCGCGGAAATTTTTGCGCCGATAATTGTCGGTCTCGATAAATGTCTTGACGCTTAAAAACGGTTGGTCGAGGAGTCGCTCCGTCGTTATCGGGCCGAGGCCGAAGTCGCTCTGTTCTAGCGTCGCGCCGTCGAGAATCGCGTCGGTAAAGTTCGCTCGATAAAGGGAACGCGTCTTAATCTCGCAACCCGTTAAATTCAAACCGCTTAAATCCCAATCGGACATATCGCGGAACTTAATTTCCTTCCCGCTAAAATCCTTCGCGGCAAACTCCGGACTCGCTTCGAAGAGGCGGCGGTCGACGATTTTTTGCGCTTCGTCCGGCAAGACGCACGTTTTCAAGCGTTCTAAGTCGCCCGATTTCCAAGTTTCGGTCGACATAATCTGCTCGAGCGTCGGCCAACTCCGCTCGCCCTCTTTCGCGAAGACCTCAAATCGGCAACCGTCGATTTTCGCGTCGGTAAAGTCGACGTCTTCGAAGAACGGCGCTTTTTCCAGTTCGTTGCCGTATCCCTTCGCGAAGCGGAACGTCGCGCCGCGCAGGTCGCAACCGGAGAAGTCGACGCCGGTCAGGTCGTAAAACCAGTTGAACTCGACGTCGCGCAAGTCCTTGTCTTGCCAGCTTTTCGTCGCGCAAATCGTTTCCTTCGTTATCTTGCCGTATTCGCGTTGGCGCCGAAACTCGATCCGCTCCCGCTCCGAATTGCCGTAATTGGTTCCGGCGACGACTCTCAGCCCGCGAATCGTCGCGCCGTCGAGGCTCTTGACGCGGACGCCTCGCATCGTCGCGCCGGTCAAGTCGAACCCGGAAAAATCGCCGCCGCCGAGCGTCGAGTAAAACGTCGCGCCCGCCAAGTCTTTCTCCTTGCAAGCGCGGGAGTTGCGCCAAACTTTCTCCGGCAAGCCCTTCGGATAATTCTTCGAACTCGGCTCGAATCTGGCGCCGTCGAGTTTTGCGCGCCGCGTCAAATAGGAAAAGTCGTCCAAATAAGGAGAGTTGAGGTCGCCGATATTCTTTCCGGCGAAATTCCAACCGTCCGGCGGAAAATAGAAATGAACGCAAATCTTGTCCTCGCGGTAACTTCGGGTCGACGCGAACTGCTCGAACGTTATCGCCGCGGCGTCGTCAAAGAAACAGCGGTCGAGCGTCGCGTCGGTAAAATCGGCGCGCTTGCAACCGTCGGGATTTCGTTTCAACCATTCTTCGCTTCTTTCGAAGCCGCCCAATCCGCCGTGCAGGAGCGCGGTAAAACAACACTCCGTCAACGTCCACCCGGCGAACGATTCGTCGAAACAAGCGCGCACAAAGTTCGCGTCGTTAAGTCGTTTTTCGCGCCAGTTTACGGTTCGGCGCAAGTCGGCGAGCGTCGCCCGAATCCCGTATTCGATTTCGACGTTTCCGACCTCGTCGTAAAAGAGAACGCACTCGACGTCGCCGTAAGGCTCCGGTTCATTTTCCGCGCTAACGCTAACGCATCGACGCGGCGCTTCGCTAATCGTCGCGCCGTCGAGGTTTAAGTTCTCCCAATCGACGTCGATTTTCGCCGATTTCAGCGTTTCGACGGTTGCGTCGAAGACGCGCGTCCAAGCCCGCCCGAGGCTTCCGTCGAAGCCGGACGTCCAACGCGGTTCCCCCTCGGTCAACGCGTTCCGTCCTCCTTCGTAAAAGAAAAACGCGTCGAACCGAGCCCCGTTTTTCGCTTTCGCCGCCCGAACTTTTTCCGACCAAGCGCTCCATATCCCTTGCGCTTTCTCGCTTTGCGCCTTCTTCAAGTAAAGATAAACGACGCGCTCCGATTCGTCGACCGCCGGTTTTTCCGCCGCGAACGACGCCGCGTCGCCCGCCGATTCGTCCGCCGCGATCGTCGCGACGGTTCGCAACGCGTCGACGTTTTTCCCGGCGAAGTCCCAACCGTCGAGCGGGAAGCGGAACTCGGCGTCGATTTCGTCCTCCTTAAAACTGCGCGTCGCCGCGAATTGTTCGAACGTTATCGTCGCCGAACGGTCGAAAAGAACGTTTTTCAGCGTCGCGTCGGTAAAATCGCAACCGACGTAACCAACGGCGTCGCCGCCGTTTGCGTCTTCCTCCGACCCCGCGTTCTCCGTCGCCGCGCCTTGCCAAAGCTCGCCCGGACGCCGCGTTTCCCGCCCGACGCCCGGCGCTTTCGACGCGACGTCGAACGCCGTTCCTTGCCCGCTTTCGTCCGCCCAAAATCGGCAATTTTCGAGCGTCCAACCGGCGAAAGACGCGTCGGCGAAGACGCGATAAAAATCGGCGCCGCGCAACGTCTTGTCGCGCCAACTTTTAGAACGGCTCAACTGTTCGAGCGTCGCCGGAATCCCCCAACGCCAACCGCCGAATTTCTCAAAGCCCCGCCCGGGCGCGTCGAGGTCGTAAAGGACTTCCGGGCGGAAATCGAATCGAGCGCCGTCGAGATTCAAATTTTCCCAATCGACGCTAAGTTCCGGCCAAACCTTGCTTTCGATCAGCCGCCAAGTTTCTTGCGCGACGCGAAGTCGAGCGCGTTCTTGCGGTCGGAGCGGCCAAAGTCGAAGCAAATAACGGTTCGACTCAAGCTCGATCGACCGCTCCCGCGCCGCCGCCCATTCTTGCGGCGTCGTTCCGGGTCGCCGAACGCCCAAATCCTCGTAAAAACACTCGACGCGCTCCGCCTTTTCCTCCGGCGTTTTCGACTCCGTTTCGATCTTGCGAAACGCCGCGTCGTGTTCAAGCGCCGCCGCTTCCTTGATTTCGGCCAACTTCGCCCTTTCCCGCTCCTCCTCTTCTTTAAGGAACCGCTTGAACGCGTCGCCGCCCGCCGCCTCGTCGACCGCCGCTTGAATCGTCTTGTTGTACTCGACGTAAATCCGGCGCAGATTCTCGTCGGCGGCGTCGGCTAAGTAAAGAAAAACGGTCGTTTGCGGGTCGATTTTCGCCGTCGACGCAAAAGGCTCGACCGGCGAAGTCGACGAACGCGACGTCTCGTCGTTCGCGCCGAACGCCGCAAGAGTCGAGAAGAGCCAAAACGTCGCCGCGACGAACGTTGCGACCGTTCGTTTTCCGTTCCAATAACGTTTCATCGTTCAATCTCCGTCGTTTCAAAAAGCCGACGACCGCCAAGCGGCTGGCCGACGCGCTAATATTTCGAGCAAATTTCAAAAAATCAAAAATCCGCTAGGCGCCGGAACCAAGCCCCCGTTAATCGGCGTTTTCCGTCGGCGACGCGACGTCCGAGTCGGGCCGCAACTCGGCGAGAAGCCGCCGAGCGTTTTCGTCGCGCTCCGCTTGTTTCTCCAACGCGGCAAAGTCGAACCGTCCTTCCTTAAACGTCCGCGTCGAACGGATTTGCGTCGCCGAAAGGGGCGGTTCGAACCGAGCGCCGCCAATCTCCGCGTCGTCGAAACTCGCGCCGGCGGCAAAACCGTCGTCCCCGCTCTCCGATTCCGAAACGACGACCGCGTCCGTCCAATCGATTCCAGCGAAATCGAAACCGGCCCAATCGACGGCGCCGCGAATCCGAACGCCGCGGAAATTTTTCGTTCGATAATTTTTCGACGTTTTGAGCCCCTCCGCCCGCAAGAAAACGCTCCGTCGTTCGCCGTCCGCCGTTTCGCCTTGCGCCAGCGTCGCCCAATCGAGCGTCGCGTCGGTAAAGTCGACGGCGTCGAGCGAAAGCGCGCAAACCCAACTATTCGTTAAGTTAAATCCGCTCAAATCGCGCCCGACCATATTGGGACAAAGTAAATTCTTCCCGGTCAAATCCTTCGCGGCGAACTCCGGACTCCGCGCAAACTTTTCCCAATCGGCAAATTCCCCCGGCAAAATCGGCGTTTTGCCGTCGCGAACCAAGTCGAATCGCCCGACCCGCCAAGTCTCGGTCGTTTTTCGTTGCCGCGACGTCGGGAAACCCTTTTTAACGAACTTGCAACCGTCGATTTTTGCGCCGGTTAGGTCGATTTTTTCCATTTCGCTCGTTTGCGCTTGAAACGCGAATCGGGCGCCCCTTAAGTCGAATCCGCGCAAGTCGTCGACCTTGCTAAAATCGAAAATCCTGTTGAAATCGACGTCGCGCAAATCCCTGTCTTGCCAGCTTTTCGACGCGCGCAGCGTTTCGACTCCGATCGCGCCGATAAAATTGTCGCTCCCGTCGAGATCGACGACTCTCAACCCGCGAATCGTCGCGCCGTCGAGCCGCAACTTCAAAGGAGGACTCGTCAAACGCATCGTCGCGCCGGTCAAGTCGAACCCGCTGAAATCGCCGCCGTTAAGCTCGACGTCGAAGGTCGCGCCGGACAAATCTTTCTCGCGGAACCGCCGCGACGAACGCCAAAGCGAGTCCGGCAATCTTCTCGAATACGCCCGGGCGCCGCGCGGATCAAATCTTGCGCCGTCGAGCTTTAGCGACGCCCAGCCGGTCTTCCCGCCTTTCCTCCGAATCGCGCTAAGCTCGGGTTCGTACATTCCCATTTCAAAAAACAAATCGCCGACGTTTTTGCCGCTAAAGTCCCAACCGGCGATCGTAAAGCCGAACTTGGCGATAATTTCGTCCTCCTTAAAGCTCCGCGTCGCCGCGAATTGCTCGAAGCTAATCGTCGCCGTTCGGTCGAAATAAACGTTGCGAAGCGTCGCGTCGGCAAAATCGCAAGCGTCGTAACCGACAATTTTATCGGACTTCGAGCCGATTTTCCCGGAGCTTCGCCAAAGGTCGCCCGGAACTCGCAACTCGGGCGGGATACCGGTTCCGTCGTTCGAGTCGAACTCGGTCGCTCCTTGGTTGTATTGGTTCGCCAAAAAGCGGCAGTCTTCGAGCGTCCACCCTGCGAACGACGCGTCGGCGAAAACGCGATAAAACTCGGCGGCGCGCAACGTCTTATCGCGCCAAGACTTAGTCCGGCGCAACTCTTCGAGCGTCGCCGGAATCCCCCAGCATAACGTCCGCCCCCCGACCGGATAAGGCTCGCCAAACTTATCCCAAAGGCCGCCGTAAAGGTCCTCGTAATCGTCGACGTCCGAAACTTCCGGTCGGAAATCGAACCGAGCGCCGTCAAGATTCAAATTTTCCCAATCGATTTTTTCGACGACGCTCGGCCAAAATTCGCGCTCGATTCGCTCCCAACGCTCTTGCGCGACGCGGAGTTCCGCTCGCATATAAGGCGAGGGACCGCGGACTTTAGACCAATAACGCTCCGTTTCGAATTCGATCGCCAGCCTCCGCTTCTCCTCCAACGACAACGAAGCGGGAACGCGCAAACGCTTGTAAAAAAGCCGGACGCGCTCCTCTTTTTCCTCCGGCGTTTTCGACTCCGCTTCGATCTTGCCGAACGCGACGTCGTGTTCGATCGCCGCCGCCTTGACGATTTCCTTCCATTCCACCGCCTCTTCGTCCAAATATTGATAAAAGGGGCTCCCCGATTCGGCGATTTCTTTGTTGTACTCGGCGTAAATCCGGCGCAGATTCTCGTCGGCGCACTCGCCTAAGTAAAGAAAAACGGTCGTTTTCGGGTCGATATTCGCCGTCGACTCGAACGGAACGTCCGGCAAAAACGGAAAATACGCCGTCCCGCCGTCCGCGCCAAACGCCGTCGTCGCGCTCCAAAGAAGCGCCGTCAAGATCGCGCCGAGCGCCGCGCTCGCTTTTTTCAATGTTTTAAACATCGCTTAATCTCCGTCGTCGTTTGAGTTGCAACAAGATTTTGCTCGACGTTTACACGCTTCACAACGTCGCACAATCGTATTATACCGGCGGCAAAACGCGACGTCAAGTAAATTGCGATGTTTCTCGACAAAAAAAGAGAAAAAATCGACGCCGCGTCGATCGCCGCCGTTCGCTTCGCCTCCGCGTCAAAAGCGCAATAACCGCAAGAGCGCCGTCCAAGCCTTTTGCGCGACAAAAAAAGAAAAATCAAAAGAGTTCCGTCGGTAAAAAACGCGTCGAAGGAGCCGCCAAGCTCCGCCGACGCGCTAAACAAACGTTAATCAAACTTTTCAAACGCGGTTCGTCAAACGCCGCAATCTTCGCCGCGCAACTCGTTCGCCGCGTTATCTGTTTGAGTTTCGCATCGCTCGCAACTCGCGATACATCTCTTTCGCCGGTTCGACCCCTTTATCCGCCGCGCGTTTGAACCACGTTTGCGCCGCGCCGAGCGACTGTTCGGTTCCCTCGCCTTTCAAATATCGCGCCGCTAATAGCATCATCGCTTGCGCGTCGCCCGCTTTGGCGGCGCGACGCAACAACTCGATCGCGCTTCGATAATCGCCCTCGCTCAGTTTGACCAGCGCTATTTTCGTCGTTGCAAAAGGCTCGTTTTGCGCCGCCGCCCTCTCATACCAGCGAATCGCCTCCCGCGGATTTTTCTCGACGCCAAGCCCTTGCTCGTAAGCCGTCCCGAGGCTCGTAAACGCCGGCAAATTCTTTTTAACGGCCGCTTTTTCAAAGTATTCGAACGATTTTTTCAAATCCTTCGGCACGCCGGAACCGTTAAAATACAAACACCCCATACAATACAGGGCTCTCGGCTCCTCCTGTTCGGCGGCTTGACGGAACAACGGAATCGCGTCGTCCCCATCTTTTCCTTGTCTCTGCAGCTCCAGCGCGTAAAGAAGCGTCGCCGCCGCGCATTTCGTTTCAAGGACGGCGGCGCAAGCGTCCCAGTCGCCGGTTATCGCCGCGGCGTTAACGGCGCCGACCGGATTTTCGAGCGGATCGAGGTCGGCGGCGCGGCGCGCGATCTCCTTTTTCAACTCCGCGACCCGTTCGGAATCTTGCAAAACCGGCTCGCCTTTCATATAACATAAAAGCTTTACGCACAAAGCGATAACGTTCCCCGCTTTCGCCGGTTCGACCGCCGACTCGAAAGCTTCCGCGAGGTCGGCCTCCGCGCCTTCGCATCCCTCCGCGTAGAGCAACGCCAAGACCGCCTGCGCGTCGAGCGACCCGGCTTCGGCCGCCTCTTTTAACAGCTCCATTCCGCGGGCGCCGTCGACTTTTCGTCCGTTCATACCGAACGCGAGCGCGTATCCTTCGCGGTAAAGTTCTTCCGCTTTTGCTTTTGCTTCGCCGTTTTTTCTCTCCGTCTTTTGGGACGCGGTCTGTTTCGCCGTCTTCTTCTCCGCCGCGTTCGCTTCCGAAAAAACGCCGCTCAACGCCGTTCCGAACGCGACGCTAAGCGCCAGCGCCGCCGCTTTCTTCATTATCGTCGTCATTTCTTTATTCTCCTTCGAGCGTTTTACTTCTCGTTTGACTTCCTCATTCCCAACGCGACAGTTTTTCGGCGATCATTTCGCGAACCTCCGAACCTTCTTCCGCCAACGCAAGCCCGCGCCGGAAAAGACGTTTCGCTTCGCGAAGATCGCGTTCGACGCCGAGCCCTTGCTCGTAAATCACCCCCAACATATACGCGCCCATCGCGGAATCGAGCGACTCCGCAAGGCGCGCCAATTCGAGCGCCGCGTCGAAATCTTGCTCGCCCTCCTCCGTCATTCCGCGAAGATAGAAGTCTACCATCGCGCCCATCGAATCTTGATCGCCGAACGCGACGCCGCAACGCAACATTTTCTCCGCGCGCAGCCCGTCTTCTCGGTTGATTTCCGTCGCGGCGCTCGTCTGCAAACACGCGAGTTCGTACATCGCGAGCCCGTCTCCTAATTGGGCGGCCTTTCGGAACCATTTTTCCGCTTGCTCCGCGTCCTTTTCGACGTAAAGACAATACTGCGCGAGCGCGACCATCGCTTGCGATTCGTCCTTTTCGGCGGCTTCGAGAAAATACTCTTTCGCTTTCTCAAGATCGGGTTCGACGCCGAGCCCTTTTCTATACGCCCGTCCCACCCCAAAAATCGCGTTCGGAAGCTCGGATTCGGCGGCTTTGCCGATCGCTTCGAACGCTTCGTCGAATTTTTCTTGGCGTTCGTACAACGAACATAGCCCGCACCAAGCGCCCGGCAAGTCCTCCTCGGCGGCTTCGAGCAAATATTTTTCCGCTTTTTTCCAATCTTTCTCGACGCTCGGCGTTCCGGTCAGATAGAAACGTCCGAGTTCGGTTTTCGCGAGGGCGTCCCCTTCGTCGGCCAGTTTTTGGAATCCCGCAAACGCCTTTTTGAAATACGTTTCCGCGCGCTTTTGATTCGGACGGACGCCGGCGCCGGTTCGATAACAAACGGCCAAAACGTATTGAGCGTAAGGATTGCCGCGACGCGCCGGGACGATCGCCGTTTCATACGCCTTCGTCGGATCGACCGCCGTCCCGAGCCCGCGCTGCAACGCCAGCGCCGCGAACGCTTGCGCGTCGAGCGAACCCGACTCCGCCGCCTCTTCGAGCAGTTCGAAACCGCGCGTTTCGTCGACCTTCGCTCCGTTCAGCCCGAACGTCGACTCGAGCCCCTCGCGGTAAAGTTTTTCCATTTGCGATTCGGCGCCCCAACACGCCGGAACCAACGCCGCGACGAGAACCGCGCTCGCCGCCAAGCGCGTCGCCTTCAAACACCGTTGAAATCTCACTGTTTTTCATCTCCTGTTTCAAAATTCGAACTTTTGAACGACAAAACCGCGAAAAACCGGCGAAAAGAAGCGTCCGGCCAACGCTAATACAAGAAAAACGCTCGACTTAAAGCAATTTTTTCAAAAACGTTTTCCAAACGTTCGACGATTATTATAATCGCAAAAAACCGCCGGAAAAGGCCGACGAAGCCGTTTGCCGCCCCTTATAATCAAAAAAAAAAAATAAAAACTCACATTCGTCAAACCCGACAAAGTTCGCCCAACCCTTACCTTCGTCTCCTTGCCGACTCTCGCCTCTCTACGCCGCCGCAAAAAAAAACGCGTCGACGAAGCCGCAAAGCTCCGCCGACGCGCTAAAAACAAACAAATTTCAAACTTTTCAAACGCCGCGACGCGAAAAACCCGCCGCCGCTTATTTCGCCGACTTTTCGCCGACTTTTCGCCGACGTCTAAAACGCCGCTAAGTCGCGCCGAATCGACGCTTACAGAACGAACTTACTCAAGTCTTCGTCCTTCGCGACGCGGTCGATCTTTTCGCGAACGTACGCCGCGTTGACGACGACTCGCCCGAGCCCCATTTCCGGAGCTTCGAAACTCAAGTCTTCGAGCAACAGCTCCATCATCGCGTAAAGTCGGCGCGCGCCGATGTTTTGCGTCGTCGCGTTCGTCGACGCGGCGTACTCGGCGAGCGCTTCGATCGCGTCCGGTTCGAAAACCAAGTCGACGTTTTCCGTCTTGAGCAACGCGACGTACTGCTTCGTCAGCGCGCTCTTCGGCTCCGTCAAAATCCGAACGAAATCCTCTTTTTTCAGCTCCGACAACTCGACGCGAATCGGGAAACGGCCCTGCAACTCCGGCGTTAAGTCGCTCGGTTTCACGCGGTGGAACGCCCCCGCCGCGATGAAAAGGACGTGTTCGGTCGAGAACATCCCGTGTTTCGTCTGCACCGTCGTTCCTTCGACGATCGGCAGCAAGTCGCGTTGGACGCCTTGTCGCGACACGTCGGCGCCGCGCCCGCCCTCGCTTCCGACGATTTTGTCGATCTCGTCGATGAAGATAATCCCAAGGTTTTCGGCCAGTTCGATCGCCCGCGCGTCGATCTTCTCCTTGTCGAGCGCGCGCTCCGACTCCTGCTCGACGAACGCCGCCCGGGCCTCCGAGACCGGAATTTCCCGACGCGAACGGCGGCGCGGCGTCAAACTTTCGAGCATACTTTGAATTTCGTCCTGCATATTTTCGAGCCCGACGCCCCCCATCACGACCGGGGAGGAGCGCCGCTCTTCGACGACCGGAATCGTTTCGTTCTCGTATTCGCCAAGACGGAGCCGACGTTCGATTTCGTCGCGGTCGACGATTCGCTTCGGCGCCGCGTCGAGTTTTGCAACGTCCGTTTTTTCAACGTTTTGCGACGCGTCGACGGGCGCGTTTTCGGCGTTCGACGGCGCGTTTTTCACCGCTTCGTCGACCGCTTTCGCCATCGCTTCGAAGCTCGCGGTCGGGTTCGTCGGATCGAATTTCAGGTCGCGAACGGCGTCCATCGCGGCGCGGAATTTCGGGTCGCGGGTCGCCGCTTCCATCGCCGCCGCGAACGGATCGCTCGGATTCGACGACGCGGAAGTCGTTTGCTCGTCGCTTTTAGCGTTCTCGCTCGTCGAGTCGGCGCCTTCCGCCGCCTTGCGTTCGGCGTCGCGGTTTTCCCGTTCGAACTTCTCGACCAACGCGTCAACGATTCGTTTCTCGGCGGCTTCCTTCGCTTTTTCGGCGACAAGCGTTCGTTCTTCCGCCCGAACGATTCCGACGGCGTTTTCGACGAGTTCGCGCGCCATACTCTCGACGTCGCGTCCGTAATAGCCGACTTCGGTGTACTTCGTCGCGTCGACTTTCACAAACGGCGCCCCGGTCATCGCCGCCAAGCGCCGCGCGATCTCCGTCTTCCCGACGCCGGTCGGGCCGATCATCATCATATTTTTCGGGCCGATTTCGTCGCGCATTTCCTCGGCGACGCGCTGTCGCCGCCAGCGATTGCGAATCGCGACCGCGATCGCCCGCTTCGCTTCGCGCTGTCCGACGATGTATTTGTCGAGTTCCTCGACGATTTGACGCGGCGTCAACTCCAACATCATTACAACTCCTCGACGACGATATTGTCGTTCGTGTAAATATCGATTTGCGACGCGATTTTCATCGCTTCGACGACGATTTCCTTCGCCGACAGCCCCGAATGCGCCGCCAACGCTTTCGCCGCCGCGAGCGCGTAATTTCCGCCGGAACCGATCGCGGCGATACCGTCCGTCGGCTGCACGACGTCGCCGTTGCCGCTAATAAGGAGCGTTTCGTCCGCCGAAACGACGATCGCCATCGCCTCCAACTTCCGCAACGCGCGGTCGGTGCGCCATTCCTTCGCCAATTCGACGGCGGCTCGCGTTATATTTTGCGGGTAATCCTTCAGCCGCGCCTCGAGCCGCTCCATCAACGCGAACGCGTCCGCGGTCGATCCGGCGAACCCGACCAACACGCGACCGTCCAAGAGCCGCCGAATTTTGCGCGCGTCCGCCTTCATAATCGACGAACCGAACGTAACCTGCCCGTCGCCGCCGATCGCGACCGCGCCGCCTTTGCGCACCGTTAAAATCGTCGTGCTGCGCGATTTCATCCGTCGTTTTCCTTCTTTTTGCCAATACGTTAAATTGTTTAAACGTCGAACCTTACCCCGCGACCGCCGTCGAACGCGACTCGTCGTTTCAACCGTTCCGCTTCCGCAGCCGAACGCGACTCGTCGTTTCAACCGTTCCGCTTCCGCCGTCGAACGCGACTCGTCGTTTCAACCGTTCCGCTTCCGCAGCCGAACGCGGCTCGACGTTCCAAACGTCGCCGCTTCCGTCGTTCGCCGCTCGGAATCCGCCGTCGAACGGGCGCCCGACGCGCGTCAAAACTTGATGAGTTTCCGCTCGAGACTCGGAATGTAATTCGTCCAACCGCCGCCGACGTTCGGGTCTTCCGCGATGTGCTTTTGGAACTCCGCCAACTTCGCGTCGAGCGAATCGATGTAGTGCAACGCCATCGCTTCGAGCGACGCCGGAACCTTCGCGGCGCCGTTTTCGGGCGTTCCGTGATGCGACAAAATCATATGTTTCAACAAGATCGCAAGGCGTTCGTCGAACGGTTCGCCGGTCAACTTTTCCGTTTCCGCGATCTTTTTCGTCAAAATTTCGACGCCGAGATACGGGTGCCCGAGCGCCTGCCCGACGTCGGTGTAAACCGGATTCGTTGGATCGTCCGAGAGTTCGACCGTCTTGCCGACGTCGTGCAGGAACGCGCCGACGAGCAACAAATCGGCGTCGAGCGCGGCGCCGTAATGGGACGCGATTCGCGACGCCAGCTCCATCGTCGACGCGGTGTGTTCGAGGAGACCGCCCGGGTGCGCGTGATGCAAACGGACGCCGGCGTACCCGCGCGAAAACCGCTCGACGAACGCGTCGTCGGTCAAAAAGCAGTCGGCTAAGTCGCGCAATTTCGGGTTTTTCATCGCGCCCAGCAACTCGCGAACCCGCTTCCAAAGCGCGGCGACGTCGACGGCGGCGTCGCGAGCAAAGTCTTCGAGCGCGACGTCTTTCGAGTCGACTTTCGTCAACTTTTTCGCGATGACCTGAATGTTGCCTTGGAACCGCTGCGCCATCCCGTCGCAACGGACGAAGTCGCCGTCGTTGAACTGGCGGAACATTTCTTCGGTCGCGTTCCAAAGGCGTCCGGAAACGCTCCCGGTGCGATCGGTCAAAATGAACTGCAGGTAAAGAACGCCGTTTTTGTTCGGACGCAACGCCTTCTCGGCGACGCGGTACGTTTCGGAAACGACGTCGTTTTCTTTGATTTGATTAACAAAAAGACGGCTCATAACTCCCCGCTTTGTTTTCGCGACAACAACTAACGCGTTCGCCGTCGAGCCGGTCGTTTTTAGGCGCGACGCTCGAACGGCGACCAAACGTATTATTATACCGCGACGCTCTTAAACGCCAAGGGGCGCGGCGCTTTTTGACCGCTCCGATTCGCGCTTTTCAACATTTTCGCGTTTTCCGCCGTAAATTTCCGGCTTTTTTTCGCGTTTTTCCGACGTCGGCGTCAAGATTCAAGCGTTTTAACGAGCGCCGTCGCGCGACGCCCTTTTTTAAAGTCCAAGTCTTCCCAAAATTCGTCGGCGTCGGCGTCGTCCGGAACGACGGCGCAAATTTCAAACGCTTTTCTCGGCGCTCGCTCGGACGCGTCGGCGACGATCCGATCGAGCAACGCCTCTTTCAGCGACGTTTGCAGGTCGCGCTTAAGCGTCGGGCAAACCCATAACCGCAAAATCGCCGTTTGACCGCCGGGCGCCCCGTAAGCCTCCGCGCTCGCCTCCGTCGCGCCGTCGCCTCCGTAAACGCAAAAGGAGCGGCGGTTTGAGAAATTGCGCTCGACCGCCGCGAGCCGCCAATCCGCCGTCGCCCGTTCTTTCTTCGCCAAACGCCAACCGTTCGGCAAATCGACCGGAGAAACGTAAAAATCGTCCTTGTCGATTTTCCACTCGACCGACTTTTGCCCGGCTCGATAACCGGCGGCGACAAAAAAATCGCGCGACGGATCGTCGTTAAAAAACCCGACCGGCGAACCGCTCCCGTAAACGCCGTTCAAGAGAGGCGAACCGGTCGGCGCGCCTCCGGCGTAAACGCGACGAAAGCCTTTCGCTCGCAACGCCTTTTCCGACGCTTCGATCAACGCTCGCGCGACGGAAGCCTTTTCGGCGTCGGCGACTTCGGGTGCGAAAAAGGGCCCGAAGAGCGTCGCGGCGTCGGGTTCGTTCGGAACCAAAGCGGCGACGAGGCAAGCGACCGGCGTCGGCTCTTCCGAGGAATCGTCGACCGCCCAAAAAGACGCGCTCGGTTCGAAAAAGCGACCGTTCAAGATTTCCGCGTCGAACAAATCGCGCAAATCGCGACAAGCCGCGGGCGTATAAAAGGCCGGATTCGGTATTTGCCGCCAATAGGAGCGGTATTTTTCGCGCAACGAGACGTTCCAATTATTGAAAACTTGCAATTCCATTAGTCGCTTCTTCCTCCGTTTGGGCGTCGTTCGCGTCAACGCGCTCTCGTTCTCGCAACCCGAACGCGCTTCGCCTTGCGAGCGGCGTTCCAATATCCCTCGCCGTTCCCAAATTCAAGCGAAAGGCGCTTAAGCCGTCAAAACTCGTCAATCCGACATTAATTATATCGCGGAACGGAAAAAAATCAAGCTAAACCGGCGAGAACGGCGTTTTTTATCGTCGTCGGCGACGCGTCGAGCGTTAAAAAAACGCGAAAAAACAGACGCCGCCTTAAATTTCGTTCCGTTCGACGCAACGCGACCGGCGCCGCGAACGCCGTCGAAAACGCGTTAAAAAAGAGCAAACGAACGGAACGGCGACTAACCGGTCGGCGACCAAGCGAGCGAAGGCGAAACGCCGACGCCGGGATTTTCCGCACCGAATCCTAACAACCGAAAGAAACCGAAAAAGCGGCAAGAAATAAAAAAACGAACGGCGTTAAACCGTTCGTCTTCGAAGCAGGCGGGGGCGGGGGCGAAACGCCGACGCCGGGATTTTCCGCACCGACTCCTAACAACCGAAAGAAACCGAAAAAACGGCAAGAAATAAAAAAACGAACGGCGTTAAACCGTTCGTCTTCGAAGTGGGCAGGGGCGGGGTCGAACCGCCGACACCAGGATTTTCAGTCCTGTGCTCTACC
>JAGBDD010000028.1 GCA_017937685.1 Thermoguttaceae bacterium
ACGTCGGCTTGAAACCGGTTGTTCCGCCGAAGCGTAACCGACGCAATCCTTGGCGTTACAACAAAAAACTTTACAAACGACGAAACGAAGTCGAGCGTTTCTTTCGTCGTATCAAGGACTTCCGTCGAATCGCAACGCGTTACGACAAACTTGACGTTATGTTTTCGGCGTTTTTAAACTTTGTCGCAATCGTTATTTTACTTAATCGTTAATGGCAACACGCCCTAACACAGTATACCGAAAATAATCTAACGGCTCCTCCTTTGAAGGATCGACTATATTTTCAACGTTAACGGGCGCGCCGTTTTGTAATTTCTTGTATTGTTTGTCTTTATATTTTCCACACGACTCAGAATGTTCGCACGAAAGAAAAAGATTCTCCCAATCAAAAACGCCCGTTCGATTTTCACACCGCCGCGATAAATGTTCGATATGCGCTTTCAATCTTCCTTTCTCATCTCGTTTTAACTTCATATCGCAATATGCGCAACAACCGTCTTGGGCGCGATGTAAACACTCCGTAAGCTCCGCCTTACGAAATGTTTCCCACGTTTCTTTTTTGGCGCGCGCATCAATTAAACACTGCGGTTCTTCGGGACGCTTAAATTTATGCATTACGTCCCTTTCTTTGCTTTTGCCGCGCAATAAAATCTTTATGAATTTGAATTTTTTTCAATAACGAATACTCTTCGCCAAAATGCGCTTTCAGCTTAGAATAAATTTCTTGCCCTTCCAGCGAATCAGCCTCGTCCAGCGCTTCCATATTTTCATATTTTTTCAATAGTTTAACGTAATCGTCTTCTTCCGGCGCCGCTTCGGTTCCAAACACTTCAAACAAGATATTTTGACTTTCCACGCCCCGCGTTTGACTGTCGCAAAGCCAAACCGCGCTTTCCTTAATCACTCTCACGCACTCTTTCGGAACCGAGGAAACGACTTGCGGGCTGTGCGTCGAAACGATAAACTGAATTTTCGGGAAAATCTCCTGTAAAATCGGCAGGATACGCTGTTGCCAAGCCGGGTGCAAATGCAAGTCGATCTCGTCGATTAAAACGATTCCCGGCGTTTGCGCGAGCGCGTTTTCTTTCAAGTGCGGATTCAACTTGCAACAACGATGCGCGACGTCGGCGACAAGTCCGATCACGATTTTAACGCCCGCGCTCAACTTTGAAATTCCGACCGCTTGCCGTCGTTCTTTGTTCCAAGCGTAAATTTCGCCGACGCCGTTGCAGTCGATTTCGTTCCAGCCGGACGGTTCCAGCGCTTTGCGAAGCGCCGATTGAACGCATTCGTATCGCGTTCTGGAACGTTCAAACGCAATAGAGTCGAACGCCTTCGGCTCCTCGACTCGTTTTAGATTCTCAATTCGGAACACAAACGAAACGGCGTTGAACCACTCGTTAAATTCGTGGTAATCGGATTTTGGATTCGTCGAACCGGCGTATCCGTCCTTTCGTCCCTTGGCCAGCGCTTTTGAAACTTCTTCGCGCCTCGGTTTCTTTTTCGCCGCCGTCCAAAGCCGACTATCGCCGTAATATGCGACGACCGGCCAAACGTCGTTTTCCGCCTGCCGCGCCAACAGCATTTTCGCGTAATCGGCGAGCGGTCGCGCGTCTTTTACGGTCGTCGTTGCTTTCGTTTCGGACGCGGTTAAATTTCGCTTAATCGTTACCGGAAAATCCTCGAACGTCTGCAGCGCGTTCGCCATCGGAATCCCGACAAACACCGCCGACAATTCCGGTCGTCCCGCTTCGGTCATTTCCCCCAATTCGTCCGAGAAAATTAGGGTCGCGTCCGATTTTTTAAATCCCGCGCCCTTCGTTTCGGGCGTCGCGCCGATAAACGTTCCCCAAGCGATATTGATCGCGTCGAGAATCGACGTTTTCCCTTCCCCATTCTTGGCGACGAGAACGGTAAGCCCGCCGTCGGAGTCGGCGTTCGTATGAAAATCGATTTCAAAATCTTGAAAACATCGAAAGTTTTTCAGTTTCAACGAAGTAATTTTCATTTCGGTTCAGCGGACGCGGACGAGGTAACGGAACGGACGGAAAACGTTTTTTTGCCCAAAAGCCGTTTCAATTTTACCCCGAAACGTTAGCCTTGAAACGAAAAAACAGGCAAAACATAAAAAATTTCGTCGAAATAGTAAAATAAATCGCCAAGTTCGTCAATACCGATTCAAGAGGAATTTCGGCAGAACTTTTTAGTCAAAACATTTTGAAACAGTTATCAAAGTTATGCTAGAAAAATGATGTAGAAATACTTCTTGCGCGCATTTCCGCACATAACTTTGCCTTCTTCCCTTTCCCCGCGTTTCGATTTCTTCTCGCCAAGAAACGCAAAAACCCGCCGTTTGAGCGTCGCGGAACCGGAGGGCCGAGTTTCCGCGCTAGGCTTGGCGGGTGTATTTATGCGTTGCGTTCGTTCGCCGGACGCAAGGGACGGCGCGTCGGGCGCTTCAACTATTAAGTTTTACTTACAAGTTCCTTTTCCAGCGTCGGTCTTTCTCGACCGCTCGCCCCGGCGCCGCGACGTTTGCGCTCCGTTCTCCGCGTCGATTTCAACGCTAACCGGCGCCGTCGTCCAACTTGCGTTAGTCCAACGGACAAGCCGCCGAATTTGGATATTGACGTCGTCCCACGACTCCGCGAGGACGTAAAGCGTCGCCGCGTCGATTTTTTCGTCGGAGGCGTTGGTCGTCCAAACGTCGACGCGGTAAAGCCGGAACTTTGTCAAGTCCTTCAACACAATCGGCTTCCGCTCTTCTCGACGGCGGAAATAATCGGAAATCTTCATTGTTTTTCTCCAACTCTTTTGCCGCCTCCCGATTGGCGTTTCCGCGTCTTTTCAAACTTCGGCGTCTCGACGCGAAACGCCAACGCGTCAAACTGAATCGAGTCGACTTCCGCGCAAACCAAGCGGCTCAAAAGTTCAGCCCGCGACCAACCGGCGATTTTGGCGTATTGGTCGATTCTGTCCGCGACGTGCGACGGAACGGAAAACGAAACCTCGACAAGTTGCGTCATTTTTTTCTCCTTACGGCGCGGGAACGTCAAACCGGCAAACAACGCAACCAGCGGACGACCGCCGAAACGATCGCGTCGCACGCGGGCGTCAAACCGGCAAGCGTTTTTTCTAAATCGCGTAACGCGAAAGGGTTGATCGCGTTATAATCCTTGTGATATTTGATTATCTTGTCGAGCCAAAACGCGACGCGACCGCTCGACTTTATCGCGACGACGGCGCTTTTCGCGTCGTCGTCCGTCAAATAATCGGCCAAGTCGCGCCCGGCGGCGTTGACGTACCCCGTTCGAACGCGCGGCGAGAGGGGCGCGATAAAAACGCCGTCCTTCGGCGCGCCTTCTCTCGGCGCGTCGCGCTTCCAAAATTTCCACCAACTCATTTTTTTGGCTCCTTCGTCGCGGGGACGTCCGCCGTTAATACGAAACGCCGGGCGGAGTCGGTTCGTTGGACGGTTCCGGCCCGACGTACTCCAATCGGTATTCCGGGTAATTCTTTTCGAGCCAACGCGCAAACCCGAACGCCGAACCGGCCCACTGCATCGGCGCGGCGGGCGGGATTTCTCTACAATCGGTGGCAAGCCAAGCCATACGAGCGCGACGCAATGTCGAAAAATCCCTCGCGGCGGTGCCAACATCACGCGTTATCACCAATTTAGACGCTTCGAATATACGCTCCGAACGATCAATTTGGATCCCAAAAACCGCGTCGCCCTTAACGACTTTATAAAACGGAATCAGCATTATTCTTCTCGTCTATTCAAAGTCTTAACGCCTTTTGTATAAAATTCGAAGAAATTCCGCGCCCGCTTTAACGGATTTTTGACAAATTTTGCGCGAGCGTTCCCCGGAACGCGCGGCGCTTAGTCGTCAAAAAAGCGGGTTGGCGTATTGCGGGTCAAGCGTCGCCGGGTTGGGCATTATCTCTTCGACGTCATAAGGTATCGGCGTTTCGCGCTCCGAGTTGTCGAACGGCGGCGAAACGCGAAGCGCGCAACACAACGCCCGCAACGCTTCCGGATAAGGAGCCGACCAGCCCAAAAGACAGAAATAACTTTCATCGCCGGAAAGTTCGTGCGCTTCGTGATGGAAGTACCGTTGAAGCACCTCCCATCCGGCGTCCGACGAGTCAATTCCAAAGCCGCCGTCTTCGTCAACGGTAAACCAAGGCGAATCTTTTACTTTCGTTTTAAATCGATAGATAATTTTCTTCACTTGTTTCTCGCGGCGCGAATAATGGAAAGTATTCGGTTAAAGTGTTCCGGAGCCGAACGCGCGAACGCTTCCGGGTCGGTCAACAAACCGGCGAATCCCGTTGAAGCAACCTCGCACGCGCGGTAAGGCGTGGCGTCGGGCGCTTGGTCAATAAATCGCATTCTTAAATTTCGGTTCCGGATTAGGATTCCAAGCCTTCTCGACCAACGTCTCCACCTCAAAATTAGTTGGTCTCCCGTCGCGTTTAACTTTAAACGGCGGTTCCGATTCCGTTAAAAGACAAAGCGTCGCAAACGCTTCAAAATACGACGGTTCCCAGAAATTCAGCGAAAGAATCGGATCGCTTCCCGCTCCGTTCCAACCGCGTTTGGGCGGATTATGCGTCGAGTTGTAAAGTTCGGCGTAAAACGCAAACTCAGATTTTTCAGCGGCTATCGTACCGTCGGCGGCGATTAAAAACCAAACGCCGTCGGAGCAAACCGCGTCGAGCGCTTTGTCTCGAACTCGAAAGACATTTTTCATTGCGACGTTTCCCCTTTAAGTAATTTCAGGAGCAAATTAAAGTGTTCCGGCGCCGCGCGAGCAAACGCCTCCGGATCGTCTAAAAGTCCTTCAAAGGCCGTTGAAATTACCTCGGACGGTTGATATTTTTGCGTCGAGGAACCGGGTATCTCTAATTCAGCGTAAACTCTTGCCGAATAACCGTCAATCCGCCAAAGAGTTGTCGGCGCCTCTTTCTCATCGAGATCGACATATTTTTTAAAGCTCTTTACGCTTATATCCTCTTTTAACGTCGTTTCTAACCATTTTGTATTTTTAGTCGCCGCCTCGTATCCCCAACAACGTAATTCTAGCCAATGCCCAATTTCATACGCAAACGTTGCCCGAAGTTGATTCCCCGTAAGCCGATCAGAAATCATTATCGCGCCAATATCGTCTAAATACGCCCCCCTTGAATCAAGCAAGTCGGCAAAAAGTAAAAACGGAACTTCCGGCGTCGTTAAGTTTGCAAACGCGCTCCGGATTTTATTATACACCCCTAAAACTTCTTTTGCAATTTCTTCAAACTCCTGCGCTTGACCTCGCTTTTCCCCTTCCGCTCTAAAAATAGAACGCCAGTCGTCAATTACGGGCTGTTCAAAAAAAAGATTTTCATTTTGAGCGGGAAAAAGCAAATTCCAAAACGCTTCAATCTCTTGCCTACGAGAACGCCACCTTTCCGCTTCAATCGCCAACTCGTTTTTAAGCGTGTCGCGACGCGCAACCAATCGCTTCCGTTGTTCGTTCAAGCGAGAAAATTCTTTAACCGCTTCTTCGTCGTTGGGCGTTGCTTGCATTCGGTTATACGATTTCAAAACAGCGTCGTTTATCTCGTCAATTAAAGAGCAATCTAAACGTTTATACTGTTTTCTTCGACGCGCATAAGCGACAGCTTCGTTGGTTAAACGCTTGGCCTCTTCGTTTCCATAAGTAAATCTACGATATTCGTCTACAACATCCAGAAAATCATTGGCGTTTCTAATTTCCTTAGACGCTTGAAACAGCGCGCTTTCTTTAAAAGCGACGTTTTTTTTAGACGAACGAACAGTCGCTCCGCTTATGTCCACAATCTCTAATACTTCAAAATTTTCTTCTGTTCTTTTCGATTCTTTTTTGGGCTTTAAGTCCTTCAACTTCGCGGAGTACGTCGACGCGGGTTTCGTCAGGTCGTCGAAGGTCGCGGCGTCGGTTCGTTACAGTTCGTAGCGGTTTTTGCCGAGCTACGCGCGCTGGAACGCCGCCGGTTGACGCTCGAAGTAGTCCCTAAACGTCGTTGACGGCGAAACTTGCCGATACGCCGGTTTGCCGGTTCGGCGCTCGTAATCTTTTTGCGCTTGGTAGTAATATTTCAGCCGCGTCGACGGCGACAGGTCGTCCCATCTCCGTTTTAACCCCTTTTCCCGCGCGGTTTTGTTGTAGGACTCTTTCGCGAGCGCGTCGAAATCGGCGTTCGCGGCCGGTCGCGTTCCGACTTCGAGGATTTTCCCGTCCGGCGTTCGCAGGTCGATATGCGGCACGACGCAACATCGGCAAGAAATATGAATCGGCGGTCGTCGCACCGCGTCCAACTCCTTAACCGGCCAAACTTTACCGTCGAGCGCGCCGCAGTGCGGGCACGTTCGCCCGTCGAGCGTTCCGACAAACTTCGCGCCGTCGACGACGTCTTCGTTTTCGCGAATCGTTTCGAGTCGCGCGTTGTTGCAAACGCCGTTAATCGTTGTGCGGGCTAGTTTTGCGGCGCCGTCGCGCGTCGTTTGCAGAATCCCGTCGCGATATCCGTTCGCCTTCGTTCCGCGAATCGCCGCCGCGATCGCCGAGACCGTCAAGCCCTCGACCGACGCCCGAGCGACCGCCCGCGTTATCCGTTGCAGGTCGCCGCGCCGGAGCCCTTCGAACCAGCCCGCGATCGATTCGCCGTCGATCGGCTCGTATTCGACGATTTCCTTAACTTGTTTTGCGCTAAGGCTTTTCGGACGCTTCCCGATCTTTTTCGACGCGGAAAAATCGCCGCCGCCCCGCTCCGCCGCGTCCTGTTGCGCCGTCTCGATTTCGCGAACCGTTTGCGACGACGCCGCGTCACCGACTTTGAGCGCGGTTTCGAACGTCAAGTCGCGGGCCGCGTCGAAACCGGGCCGACGCATTTTTTCGATTTTCGCGATAAGTCGTTCAATCCGGCGAGTTTCCGCGCGAATCGACTTTTCCCGCTTCGGCAGTTCCTTCACGAGCGTTCGCAAAATCGCCGCGTCGGTCGACGCGATCAGTTCGCCGAGCTTCGCCGCCAAGCCGTTCGCGACGCCTTGAAGCCGCGTCTGAAAGTCGAGAAGAATATCTTCGAACGTCTTGTCGGCGTTCGTCTTAGAATCCGTTTTCTTTTTCATCGGCGACGCCGCCGGGCGCTCCGGGTCCGCGCTACCGCGCGAATTCGTTTTCCGCTTCCGTTGGTCGCTAACGTCATCGCTCAACATCGTTTAAACTCTCTTTTTCCTTCCGAAACCGATCCGACTTCGCGCTCTCTCGAACCGATACGCCCGCGACGAAACGGCAAGCGACGACGAAGCGAATCAAACGGAAACGCTCGAACGCGCTCCCGGAGCGGCGCGGTCGCCGCCTTCGACGACGTAACGTCGAATTTTGTCGAGCGCGCGACGGTAAAGCCGCGACGCCCAAGATTGCGAAATTCCTTCCTCCGCCGCGACTTCGCGCTGACGCCGCCCTTCGAGCCCGATCTTTTGAACGAGCCGCCGACTTCGTTCGTCGAGCGTTTCGAGCGCCACGCGAAAAAGTTTGCGTTCTTCGTTGCGCGACGCCGTTTCGTCCGGCGACTCCGAGCGTTCCGCGATGAAATCGAACGCCGCCGAGTCGACGCAAACGACGCGACGACGGGCTTTCCGCGCTTCCCGTTTAATCGCCGCGTCCGCTTGGTACGAAACCCAAAACGCCTCGCTCGTTCCGCGCGTCGGGTCGAACGTCGCCAACGCCCGCAACGCGCCGAGCGTTCCCGCCGAAAACTTTTCGTCGTAAGTTAGCGCGGCGCCGTATTTTCCGCTTTGACATAACGAACGAATCAGCGGTTCGTACTTCGCGACCGCGTCGGGCGAAACGTTCGAAAGATCGACGCTCTTTCCTCTTTTGCGTCGCGGCGTCGCCTTTTGCGCGTCGCGCTCCGTTTGTTCGGAACTCGTTTCTTTTTCGACGGTTGCGTTCGCGCTCATTTTTCTTTCTCCGCTTCGTCTTCGTCGTCGCTCTTGTCTTCTTCGCCGGTCGACGCCGCGTCGTCTTCGTTCGACTCGTCGTCTTCATCGTCTTCGTCGCCAAGTTCGCCCGACGCTCCGAACGCCGCGCCCAACCCGGCTTCTCGCGCCGTTTCTTCGTCGAGCGTCTTTTGCGCTTCGTTGTCCTCGAACGACGAAAAAACGCCCGGAACCGACTTTTGAAGCAACGCGTAAACGTTGGCGTTCGAAAGGATTCCGACTTGCGCGTTCGTCGACAAAAACGCGACGACCGACTCGAGCCGAACCTCCGTTCCGAGGTAAGAAACGTCCGCTTCGAACGAAATTCGGTCGCGGGTCTCGTCGCGCGACGCTCCGGCCCAAAGAGACGCGAAGCAAAGCTGTTCCTCGATCGCTCGCGCTCCGGCGCGGTCGGCCGCCGCGATCGCCGCCGTCCCCGACTCCGTTCGCAAACGAATCGCGTCGCTCGACGAGTTCGCCCCGGCGCCGTCGAGCAAATCGCGAATCGACGAATACCGAAGCGACGCTTTCAGCTCTTCCTTCGCCGCCCGCATCTCCGCGATTCCGGAGCCGGAAGTTTCGAGAAGCGAAACGTTTACGGGATGATTCGCCGCGCTCTTCGTCCAAATCGTTCCGCCGAGTCGCAGGCCTTCCGACTCCCGCGCCGCATTGCAAACGACGAGCGTCGGCGTCGCGCAATGAAAAAGCGCCGTTTTGTACCAAGAGTCGACGACGTAATTTCCGACCGCGACGCAAGCGACGTCGAGGTAAGGCGGGTCTTGCCAAACGTCGAGCCCGAGCCGGTCGACGTTGCAACACGTAAACGGCACGAAATCGAGCGTTCGGCCTTTGAACGTCGGATAGACGACGCGCGTCGCCGCGAAGCCGCTTCCGCTCGACTCGGTCGGATTGTCCAAGTCGAATTCGCGCCAAGCGCCGCGAACGCTCGACGCGTCGAACCCTTCGAAAATCGCGTTGTAATAACGGTTTGCGCCGTCGAGCCCAAGCAGGCGAAGCCGACGCCAAGCGCTCCAAGTTTTCGTTTCCGGTCGAAAGCGGCGCGTCGACTCGTCGAGCAGAACCCAGCGCAACTTCGAACGCTCCGCGCCGGAAGACGATTCAAGCTCTTCGCCGTCAAGGATTTGCGGCGCCGGATATTCGGTCGTTCGAAACGCCGGTTCGAGCCCGTTTTCGTCGGCGACGACGTCGAGCAGCAGGCCGTAACGCCCGTGCAAAACTTGCCCGAAATTGAGCCGTTGTTTGAGTCCGCAAAGCCCGTCGTTAAAGCGGTTCCCCCAACTCGCCATATCGCGAACTTCGACCGGCGACTCGGCGTCGTCCGCGACGCCGAAACGAACGGTCGGCTTGTTCTTTTGCATCAGCCCGACGATATCGTCGATCGTCGGCTTGAAGAAATTTTCGTAGGTCGCGGCGTGTCGCCGAAGTCCGTAAGCGGTTCGTTCAAACGGGATAACGGCCTTGCGAATCTCTTCGCTTTCGAACGGTCGCGGCGGCAGGTAGAGCTTCGCGTCGCCGCCGTTTTTGATCGCTTCCGT
The DNA here is from genome assembly GCA_017937685.1 of Thermoguttaceae bacterium. Lineage (GTDB taxonomy): Bacteria > Planctomycetota > Planctomycetia > Pirellulales > Thermoguttaceae > RUG369. The sequence goes on from JAGBDD010000028.1 coordinate 9,562, forward strand.
CCCGGCGTAACAGTCGCCGACCAACTTCCAAAGTCGCCGCGCCCGCAAATATTCGTCGATCATACCGTTCCCTTAATCCCTTTGTTTAAAGCAACTTAACAAATTCGTTTTGCGTAGTCTCGCAACCGCAGACGCCGTTCTTGGAATCGAACCAAGACGCCCGCGACCGCGCGGCTCCGGGCCCGCGCTACCGCGCGAGCTCGTTTTCCGCTCCCGTTGGTCGCTAACGTCTTCGCTCAACTTCGGTTAGAGCGCCCGGCGGAAAAATTTATCGTTTATCCTTTGTCAACGAAAGAGTTCGTTCAACGCGTCGAGCCAACGCGGGCCAGGTTCCGGTCGCGGCTTCGGCGGACGCGGAGCCGGGCGCGGTTCGGGTCGCGGCGGCGGAAGCGGTTTCGGCGGGCGACGAACCTCGGCGCGTCGGAATGCGTCGCGAATTCGTCGGTCGAGGTCGAAACTTCCGCTCCAACGTTCGAGTTCGCCGTCGATCCGACCGGGCCCGACCGGCGTTTTTTCGACGAGAACGAACGTCGGAAAGCGTCTAACGT
>JAGBDD010000209.1 GCA_017937685.1 Thermoguttaceae bacterium
CCGACGGAGCTTCCGGGGTCGGAGCCGGTTCCGACGGAGCTTCCGGGGCCGGAGCCGGTTCCGACGGAGCTTCCGGGGTCGGAGCCGGTTGCGACGGAGCTTCCGGAGTCGGAGCCGGTTGCGACGGAGCTTCCGGGGCCGGAGCCGGTTGCGACGGAGCTTCCGGGGCCGGTTCCGACGGTTGTTGCGCTTGCGCGGCGGCTTCTTGCGCTCGACGCGCTTCTTCGGCCCGTTTTTGCGCTTCCTCTTGTCGACGACGCATCGCTTCGGCGCGCTCGGCGGCGGCTTTCGCGGCGGCGGCCTCGCGTTCGCGTTGGATTTCCGCTTGCCGTTCGGCGAAATATTCCGGCATATTGTTCGAAATTTGCCGCAATTCCGGCGGCAACTTCGTGACGAACGTTTGCGCCGGTCGACGTTGGCATATAATCCGCGCGTCGAACATATGCGGATACCCGCCTCCGTTCGGGTTCGGAACCGGCCCGCGTCCAACGACCGAGTGCGAACGGTCGGCGATTAAACTTTGTCGAAACGCTTGATAAACCGCCGTCGATTTGATTTTCGCTTGAATAATAAACGTCGGACGCCCGTTTTGATTCGCCAAATACCCGAGGCGCGTAACGACGAGATCGGGCGCGCTCGGAATGCGCAACGCGATGTCGCGCAATTCGTCGAGAACGACGACGCCTTGACGGTCGCGCCAGTTGTTCGCGTTCATTAACACGTTGGCCAACGGTTGCTTGCGAAGCGCGTATTGGTATTCTTTTTGCGCTTTTTGTTGCAACTCGGCGACGGCGGCGCGTTCGCGGTCGAGTTCCGTTTTATTCCACTTCCAAGCGGCGCCGAATCCCGCGCCGACGAGAACCAGGAACGCGACGACGATCGCCCAATACTTCGGCGGTTTCGGTTTTTCGCGCGGGTGCAACAAGTCGATCGCCGGGCGACATTGCGGACGCTCGGCCAACAACATCCCCAAAAGGGACGCGAACCGCCCCGGGTTTTCCGGCTCCAACGTCTTCAACTGAACGCCGGGAACGCGGAACGGGTTCGCGAACTCCAGTTCGATTTCTTCGCCTTCCAACTCGCGCGCCAAATGTTCGCCGAGCTGCAACGACTCGACGACGACGCTCGCCGCGCCCTCTTCGTCTTCGCCGATCTCCGTAATCGACGCGTGTTCGTCGGCGTCGGAATCGTCGTAATCGGCGCCCAACGAAACGGCGGTCAACGACGACGCGTCGGAAAAGAACAACGCCTTGCGGACGACGACGTCTTCCGGCAAATCGGCGATCCCGACCGCCAACGTCCGCGCGATTTCCTCGCGAATCCGGCGCGCCAACGCGGGCGCCGTCAAGTCGGTCGCGACCTTAAAGGAACGGAAATAAAGGACGTTTTTCTCCGCGTCGCACAGGGTCAAGTTGACTTCGTCGCAAAGCGCTTGAATTAAGAGCGTCGGCTCGTCGAACGTCAACTTGCAGAAGTCGGCGCGCAAAAATTCGGCCAACGACGGCTCCCGCAACTCGATTTTCGCCGGCGCCCGAGTCGCGCCGATCAACGTTTCGCGAACGCGACGCTGTTTGTCGCGAGCGATCGAAACGGCGACGACCGAGCGCGTCCCGACGCGCGACGGCGTTCCGAGCGCCAAATAGTCGAGCGGCTGCGTTTTCGCGTCGAAGTTCGTCCATTCGCGCAACGCTTGGTTCAAGACGAGTTCCGGCGTCTCCGCGTCGGTCGCCAACGGAACGGTCGTATACAAAACGTCGAGATCGCCGCGCTCCGCCGAATAAACGACGGTCGCCGAACCGACGCGGTTTTCCCGCAACAGATTTTTCAGCGTCGTCGCCAACGGAGACGTTTTGAACGATTCGCCCTTTTTCCGTCTCGTCGTCGAAACGACGCGCGGGTCGTCGTCCTCCTCTTCTTCGTCGTCCTCGTCGAAGACCGGCGCTTTTTTCGTTCCGGAAGTCTCGACAATTTCAAAAGGCGCGTCGCTCTCTTCGCCGTCGCCGCTCTCGTCGACGTCCGCGTCCTCGCCGGTCGCAAGCGAAACGTCTTCGTCTTCCTCGTCGCCTTCGGCCTCCTCCGCTTCGGCGACCGCGGCGGCCGCGGCGGCGATCGGAGCGGAACCCGCCTTCCAAACGATTAGCCGATCTTTCTGAACGGAACCGAGCGCAAACCGCGCCTCGACGCCGTCCCAATCGATTGCCAAAATGCGCGCCATCTCGTCGTTGTCTCCTCCGAAAGCGTCCGCTTTCGTTTTTTATTCTCTCTCTTTCGAGCCGGTCGTCGGCGCGCCGCTTCGAACGCGTCGATTTTTCTTCTCGCCGATTTTTCGCTTTCGCGCCGTTTGCAACCGGTCTTGCCGCCCGAGTCGCAGGCGGTCGACGCGTCGGAACAAAACGCCGTCTTTAATATAATAACCGAAAAAACGCTTGAAGTCTACTTTTTTTAAGGTAAAATTATCTAAAGCGAAGAATTTTTTGCCCGCGCGACCGTTACTTTCGACGATTTCGCCCGCGTCGCGACCGTTCGACGGCCGATTTTCGCTCTTCGAACGCCGCTCCCGCCGCATTCTCGACGCGACCGACAAAGTCGCCGCGACCGTTAAAACTTACGCCGCTCAATTTTCTTCGCAAAAATTCAGTATAAAGGCAAAATTGAAAATTTCAAGCGCCGACGCGCCGTTAAAAGCGCCCGACTTGCCAATTTTGCGCGTTTTTTTTATTTTACCCGAACTTCCAACGCGGTCGCCTCGACGCCGCCCGTTCCCCTCCGACGTCCGATTTCCAACGCGAAACGGCCGAGACGCGACAAAAATCAACAACAAAACAAAAACCGATGAAACAGACGCTTTTCTATTTGCCGACCGAGATTCTCGGCTTCCCGCTTTTCGGCGCCGGTCTTCTTTTTTGGGCGATTTTAATCCTCGGCGCGGTCGCCGTTCTCCGCGCTTTGCTCCGCAAGCGCTCGGACGACGCCCTTTTTTACGCGACGATCGCCGCGCTCGGCGTTTTTATCGTCCGCGTCGTCGGGCCGAGAATCGCCGAGTCGGGCGGCTTCCCGATCCGCGGATACGGCGTCTTTCTGATGCTGGCGATAGCGATTTCAACGCTTTTAACGATTTGGCGAGCGAAACGGCGCTGGAATTACCCCGCCGACGCGATCCTCGGAATCGTTTTTGTCGCCGCGTTTTGCGGAATTTGCGGCGCTCGCCTATTTTACGTCGTCGAGTATTGGCCGGACGTTCGCGCCGCGACGTTGGGCGCGACCCTTATTAATATTGTCGACGTTACGAACGGCGGCCTCGTCGTTTACGGCTCGATTCTCGGCGGAATCGCGGCGGTCGTCGCTTATTTGGCGTTGAAAAAGCTCCCGATTCTCGCGACGCTCGACCTCTTCGCGCCGGCGCTGCTCCTCGGCGTCTCGATCGGGCGAATCGGCTGCTTGATGAACGGCTGCTGCTTCGGCGGCCCCTGCGACGCGCCTTGGGGCGTCGTTTTCCCGACGGGAAGCCCGGCGCACCAACTCCAAATGGAAGAGGGGACGATCTCGCTCTACGGCTTGACGCTCGCCCTCCCCGACGAAACCGCCCAACCTTCGCAAAGCGCCCAAAACGCCGAATCCAAAGACGTTCTCCCGCTCAAAGGCGCGCACAAGAATTTGGCGACCGAAACGTTCGCGCCGGTTTACGTCGCCGCGGTCGACTCCGGAAGCGCCGCCGAAGAGGCCGGAATCGTCCCCGGCGCCCGCCTTTGCGAACTCGGACTCGTTCCGCGCGGCCTCCTCGCCGCCGACGCTCGAACGCGGCGCGCCGAAATTCGCCGTTATCGTCCGGAAAACAACGCGCAAGTTTTCTACTTCTTCCTTCATATTTGGGCCGGTTCTCCCGATTTTGACGTTTGGGCCGTCCTCCAAGACCCGCCGACCGCCGATCAAGAAACGCCCGAAACCGCCCAAACTCTCCAGACCGTTCAAACCGTCAAAAGCGAAACGCCCGAAACCGCCGCCGCGACCGTCAAAACCGATAAAATCAAATCGATCGGCAAGTTCCGCGAAGTCGTCTTCCGTCCCGCTCCGTCGACGGCGCGCCCGGTTCATCCGACGCAACTTTACAGCTCGACGACGGCGTTCCTCCTTTGCCTCCTTCTCCTCGGAATCGCGCGAATCGTCAAGAGGGACGGTCTCGTCTTCGCGTCCCTTTTGATTCTTTATCCAATTAACCGTTTTTGCCTCGAGTTAATCCGCGTCGACGAAGAATCGTTCCTCGGAACCGGCTTAACCGTTTCGCAGTGCGTCAGCCTCGGGCTCCTCGCCGTCGGACTTTCGCTCTTCGTTTGGTTGAAGGCGACGCCGCCGCGCCGCGCTCTCGACGGTTTCTTCCCGACGTCGCCGACTTCCCCCGATTCGCCGGAGTCGAACGCCGACGCCGACGGCAAAACCGCTAAAACCGCCAAATAACGCCGCGTCGAACGCCGACGCGCTCCGTTTCCCGCCCTTTCGCCGTTCGACGCGTCCCGTCGAGCGGCGTTTTTCGTTCCGGTCGACGAAGCGGCAAAACCGTCCGATTCGACGTCGTTTCTCTATTCCCCGCTTTTTCGCGCCGTCGCTCGTCCGCCGAAACTACCCGTTTCGCCCAATCGCCCTATTTTCCGCCAAAACGCGCCGTCGGGATGAAAAATCGGGAAAAATTTTCGCAAAAATCGCAAAAATTGAAGAAAAAGTTTGACGTCGGCGCCCGAATCGTTCATAATAACGCTTAACGACGGCGGCCCGCTCGACCGTTCGCGCCTTCCTCTTTCCCGACGGCGAGTTCGGAAGTCGGCGAAGTTCGGCTCGTCCCGGCCCCGTTTCGCCCGATTTTACCGTTATTTGTCAATATATTAATATAAACGTTAACGCGAATCGGCGATTTTTCCCCTTTATTAACGATTAGCGCGGCGCCGAGCGTTGTTTCGGCGTCGAAAAGCGCGTCGTTTCCGGCCCTCCGCTCGTTTTTTCGCCGGTCGGAACGTCGTCGTTTTTCCGCTTTTTTTACCTTGCCTTTATTGAAGGAGGTTTTCGATGATTACGTTCAGTCGTTCGCAAGTCGCTTCGTCCGGCGAGATTCCGGCTCTTCTCGCTCAAGCGATGGAAGAAGGCGACGGTCTTCTTCGTTTGACGCCGAACTGGGTTCCGCGCGTCTTCTGCAAACCGGGTCGCCGCATCAAATTGGCGCCGACCGACTGGTACGCGCTCGGGCTCGACCGCGGCGGAATCGACGAACGTTGGTTCGCCAGCACGACGGAAGCGGAAAACGCCGGTCGCGCCGAAGACGAAGGGCTCAGCTACGTCCGCGTCGCGGGCAAACGCTTCCTCCTCCGCGACGCGGTCGAAGAAGGCAAAGGCGCGGTCGTCGGCGACGCGATTTGGGAAGCGCACCGTCGTTGGCCGGTCTTCTCGAAATTCTTCGACAACCTCGGCCCGCTCCCGCACCATATGCACCAAATGGACAAGGACGCGAAGCTGACCGGCCAAGACGGCAAACCGGAAGCCTACTACTATCCGCCGCAACTGAACGCCGCGGAAAACCGCTTCGACTACACGTTTATGGGTCTCGAACCGGGCACGACGAAAGCGCAAGTCCGCAAATGCCTCGAAGACTGGAACAAGGGCGACAACGGCATTCTCGATTTGGCGAAGGCTTACCGTCTAAAACCGGGAACCGGCTGGATTATTCCGGCGGGCGTCCTTCACGCGCCGGGCTCGGTCTGCACTTACGAACCGCAATGGGGTTCCGACGTCTTCGGGATGTTCCAATCGCTGACGGACAAAGACGCGATTCCGTGGGACTTGCTCGTGAAAAACGTTCCGGACGACAAGAAATTCGACCTCGACTTCATCGTCGAGCAGCTCGACTGGGAAAAGAACGTCGACCCGTACTTTAAGGAACACAACTACCTCGAACCGATCGTCGACGCGGAAAAATCGGACCCGAACGGCGGTTACGTCGACAAGTGGATCGTGTACGGTCTGATCGACGGCAAGCAGCTCTTCACCGCGAAAGAGTTGACGGTTATGCCGGGCTGCCGTTGCGTCCTGAAAGACGGCGCGGCGAGCGGCTGGATCACGACGCAAGGGCGCGGGACGATGGGCAAGCTGACGATCGAATCGCCGAATATGATTCGCTTCGGCGAAGAGCCGGACGACGAAATCTTCATCACCGCGACGGCGGCGACGAAGGGCGTCGAGATTGTCAACACCGGTTCGGAACCGTTGGTCGGCTTGCGTTACTTCGGCCCGAACGCTCACCCGAGCGTCCCGATGGTCGGCGACTACAAGAAATATTGGTAATCGCTCCTTGACGTCCTGAAACGACGGTTCGCGCCTTAAAACCGCGCGAACCGCCGCCTCAACCCGGAAAAAACGCGCGACCGAACGACGCCGAAATCGCGACGCCGAAATCGCGACGCCGGTTCGAAACCGCCGGTCGGCTTGCGTTGCTTCGCCCCGAACGGCGCCCGAGCGTCTCGATGGTCGGCGATTACCAAAAATTCCGGTAATCGCGCATTGACGGTTTGAAACGCCGGGAGAGCGCGTCGCGTCCGAACCGCCGCCCGCCGCTAACGCTATCGACGCTTATTTTTTCAACGAATTAAGCGCCGTTAGCGTTGTTTTATCCCGTTTCCGCCGCCGCGTTCGCGTTGAGACGACGATTTTTGAGCCGTCGTTTTCCCGAGCCGCCGTCTCGTTTCGAACCGCCGCGAAAAAAACGAGAAAAATTGAAAAAAGCCCCTTGCGCGATTCGCGATTTCGGTTAGAATATACGTGTCGCTTGAAGGAAACGGCAACCGACCGCTAAGACTTTACTTAACGGCGTTTGAAGTTTCCGAAATCGATAAAACGCCTCTATAGCTCAGCTGGTAGAGCAACGGACTCTTAATCCGTGGGTCGTGGGTTCGAATCCCTCTGGAGGTACTGAAAAGGAAGGCTTTCGAGAAATCGAGAGCCTTCGTTTCGTGTTTCTTGCCTTTTTGTCGCGTCTTGTAGAAATATTTAAACAACCATTGTTTATTCAAATATTTTTGTTGCGTTGTTGGCGTTTCAAAACGGTTTTGGCGCCAAAATTAACTTAACCGTCCGTTTTGGCGCGGTGTTCGCATTTTTAATTATTTCTAATTTTAACTTTAGCGTTCATACTTTTTTTAAATTTATTGTCGGCTTTATGGTAAAATAGAAGATTTGAGGCGTCCGTCTATAGCGTTGTCCTTGCGCAACGGCGAAAACGCCCGAAAAAAATTCTGAAATTTTTAAAAGCGAACATTCCTTGTTGGATACAATGAAACTTGTTCGAGAGCGCAACCATTGTTCGGCGCGACTCGACTAGCCGTCAAACGAGACGACACGCTGCCGACGCGAAAACCAATCCGTCGCGGAACGTCGCCGCGCTAAACAGACGGTTCGATTTACACTCACTTACAAATAGAAAGGAATATTCTTTCGATGATGTAGATTTATTTTCGCACCATTACCCCTTCGCGACGGAAAATCTCGAATCAATCTGTCGCGCCGTTTCGAGTCGCTAAATTAGCGCCAAGCGCTACTCTCTCTAGCGAAACGTCTCTTCTTCTTTTTGGCAAGAAAAATCTCGAAACGCCTCTTCTTCTTTTTGGCAAGAAAAATCTCTTATTTTTCTTGTCTAGAAAGTTTAATTTCTTTATGAAGCCTAAAAACGTTAGAAATAACGGTTTAATTAGACCGTATTTCGTCGCGCGACTTAGCGTCCTTCTTTTCCGCGTCTGCCTTTTGGCTCTTAGCGGAACCTGCTGGGAGTGTCTAACCTCCCCCGACGTTACGACGGCTACGCTGTTCTTCGCCTGCTTTCTCGACAATCTAGTCGAGGAATTGGCGCTACAGCAGAAAGGTTGCGTTCGCAAATTCTTGATATCGCTTGCACAACGCATTTCAAGAATGTTAAGCCAACGCTAATAACGCGTTAACGACGCTTCGCTCGCCGCTCGAAGACGAGCGAAGCGAAAACGCCGACGTCCGCCGCGCGCGATTCTTCAAAATCGAGCCGTGGCGGACGTTAACCCCCAAGGCTAATTTTTCAGCAAACTTCCAATAAAACTCAAAAGCATTTTGCGCGCAACGTCGATTTTGCGTTTCGTTTTGCAGTTCTTCCGGCCTTTTAGAGGTTGAAAAGCAATCCGATAATCGATACTAAACCTCCGCCGCGCAACGCCGACGTCCCCGTTAATTTAACGCGCCCCCTTTCATATTCTCGCTTTTCATAGCGCGCGTCGCAACCGTTACCGCAAGCAAATCCAGACGTAATGGAAGAAGACCGGCGCGGCGAAGCAGAGGGAGTCGATTCGGTCGAGGACGCCGTTGTGCCCTTCGACGAGAGCGCCGTAGTCGCCGACGCCGCGGTCGCGCTTGATCGCGCTCGTCGTCATCGTTCCGGCGAACCCCATTCCGGCGATAATCAGCCCGGCCAGCGCCGCCTGCCACCAACGCTGAAACGGCGTGAAATACCACAGCCCGCCCGCCGCCAGCGACGTCGTCAGCGCGCCGAGAAGCACGCCCTCGGTCGTCTTGTTCGAATTGATCGCCGGCGCTATCTTGTGTTTCGGAAACGTCAGCGACCACAGATATTGCGCGACGTCGCTCAGTTGCGTCAAAAAAACGAACGCGAAAAGAAGCGAAAGATTCGTCGACGCCAACGAACGCCGCGGCGTCGAAACCGCGTCGCCTTGCTTCAACGTCTCCACCGCCGCCTCCGGATTCTCCGCGTCCTCGGTCGTCCGCATCGCACCCAACGAACGCTCGATCGTGCCGACGACCTTTTCCTCCAAATCGACCGCTTCGACCGTCGTAACGCTCGGCGCCGGTTTCGGGTTCGGAAGATTCGTCGTCAACAACGCCGGCGCATAACTTAGGCAATATACGCAAATTAAGAGGCCGACTTGCAGTTTCGCAATCCGTTCGAGGAAAAATTTCGGGTCGCCGGACGCCGCGACGCCCGCCGGGAGAATCAGGAACGCCAACGTCGGAATCAGCGCCGAGTAAACCGGATACGTTCCGACGCCGAACACGCTCTTAAACCAATCCGGATTCAGCCCGACCAGCAAAAATTGCAACGGCGTCAAGATAAAAAAGACGCCGACGAGCGTTCGATGGTCGGCCGGGCGCGTCGGCGTCAGCGTCAAATATTCGCGCATCGCCCAGAAAGAAATCGCGCCGAAGAGAAAGACCGTCGCGATCGTTCCCAATAAAAGCGCGCAAATCAGCGAGCCGAACAGAAGCCACCAAGCGTTCAGGCGCGAACGACACGTCGCCAACGTCGACGCGTCGACGCCGCTCGGTCGCCGACGCAAGTATTCCGTCGCCGTCGTCGCCGCTAAAAGGAGCGCCAAAACGCCGCTAATCAACAAAATGCCGCGATTATCCATTCCAGTCTCGTTAATTTCGCTATTTTACCTAAAACCGCCCAACGCGCCGTCTCTCTCGCTTCGTCGCTCGCTCGCCAAGGCGACCGCGTCGACGGCGAAAATCGAACGCTCGAAGCCCCGCCCCCGCCGCCGTTCTCTCGTCGACTTCGTTTTCGAGCGGTTCGTCGTCAACGCTTCGCGTCGCCGCGGTTCTTCTTCCACCAATCGCGGAACGTTCCGGGCGACTTCGGAACTTCGCGGCCCCGCGTCCAACGCCCCAAGAGCCAAGGTCGAACCGGCAGATACGGCGTTAGGCGAGCGCCGAAGCGAATCCAAAACATCATCGTCTTATATCGACCGGGCGACCGCATAAAGAACGCATACGCCTTCCACGTCAACGCGTCGAGCGGCGACGCGGCGGTCGATTTCGGTCGCGCTTCGATCGCCTCGGCTCGGAGCCGAACGAGCTGATGCGCCAAGTCGATTTTTACCGGGCAAATTTGCGAACACGCGCCGCAAAGGGTCGACGCGAACGGAAGTTTCCCGGCTTCTTGAATCGACAGCAGTTTCGGCGTCAGCGCGGCGCCGAGCGGGCCCGGATAGACCCAGCCGTAAGCCCAGCCGCCGACTTGACGGTACACCGGGCACCGCGTCATACAGACGCCGCAACGGATGCAGCGCAGAACCGCCCGCGAGTTTTTCGACGCCAGCGCCCGCGTTCGCCCGTTGTCGACCAACACGACGCGCATATCGCGCCCTTCGGTCGGGCCGTTGAAGATATGTCCGTAAGACGTCAGCTTTTGGCCGGTGCCCATTCGCGGCAGCATATTCAGGAAAAGCGGCAAATATTTTGCGCTCGGGATAATTTTTTCGATCCCGACCAGCGCGACGTGCAACTTCGGCGCCGTCGTCGAAAGACCGATATTCCCCTCGTTTTCGACCAAGCAGAGCGAGCCGGTATCGGCGATCGCGAAGTTTGCGCCGGACGTTCCCATATCGGCGTTGACGAACTCTTCGCGGAGCTTTTCGCGAGCGATCATCGTCAGCTTCTCGTGTTCGGCGGTGAACGGAACGCCGAGTTTTTCCGCGAACTTGCGCCCGATTTCCTCCGCGCTCAGGTGCGTCGCCGGGGTAACGATGTGCGTCGGTCGCTGCCCGAGAAGCTGAACGATATATTCGCCCAAGTCGGTTTCGAGCGCGCGGATTCCGGCGGACGCGAACGCTTTGTTCAGCGCGATTTCCTCCGAAACCATCGACTTCGCCTTGACGACCGTCTTTACGTTGTTTTCTTTCGCGATCTGTAGAACGATTCGGTTCGCTTCTTCCGCGTCCTTCGCCCAATAGACCTTGACGCCCTTCGCTTCGAGCTTTTCGACGAAGGTCGCCAAGAGTTCGTCGAGGTGGGTCAGCGCGTAATCTTTGACTTGCTTCGCGGCTTCGCGCCATTCGGGCCAACGTTCGATACTCCAGCAATGCGCCAAACTCGCGTCGGAACTGCGTTCGGCCGTCAACGTCAACGATTCGGACGCGTTCGGCTCGGCGAGCCCTTTCGTTTCGTCTTTCCAAAATTCGGCCCCGGCCAGAGGCGTCGAAGTCGTCGTCATTTCGCGGTTCCTTTCCGACTCGTCGTCGATATTAATTACGTTTGCGTTTTTCCTTCCTCGACGCCGCGACGCGAAACCCGGTCGCCGAGAACGGAGCGGAAGCCGCCCGCCTTGAACGCGGGAACTTCCCGCCCTTATTTTCTTCCTTTAACCGCCGCTTGTCAATCGGGCGCGGTCCGATTTTTTCCTTTTCTCCGTCTCTTTTTTTCCTCTTTCGTCGGCGCGGTTCGCAAACTCGGAAAAATTTGTCGCCGCCGCCTCGACGAAGTTTGCGCAAACTATCTTCCTTTACGTCGGCGACCGGCGCCGTTCGCGACGCCGCTTTTCCCGACGGGCCGCGTCTCGACGTTCGCCCCGTTTCGCTCCGACGGCGTTCGCGTCGACGGCGCGTTCCCTTTCACCTCGCAATTTAAGGAAAATCGCAAATGCAAAAGAAACGTTTTCTCCTTCTTACCCGTCGTTCGTTAGCGCTCGTCGGCGCGACGTTCCTCGCGACCGGCGCCGCCGCGTTGGCGCAAGATTACCCGATTCGCGCTTACACGATCACGACGATTCAAGAGGAACCGGCCCCGACTCCGGCTCCGGAAGCCCCGAAACCGGCGGAACCCGCTCCGGCTCCGGAAGCCCCGAAACCGGCGGAACCCGCCCCGGCTCCGGAAGCCCCGAAACCGGCGGAACCCGCCCCGGCTCCGGAAGCCCCGAAACCGGCGGAACCGACTCCGGCCCCGGAAGCCCCGAAACCGGCGGAACCCGCTCCGACCCCGGAAGCCCCGAAACCGGCGGAACCCGCTCCGGCCCCGGAAGCCCCGAAACCGGCGGAACCCGCTCCGGCTCCGGAAGCCCCGAAACCGGAAGAACCGACTCCGGCCCCGGCTCCGGAAACGCCGCAACCGGCGGAACCGACCCCGGAACAAAAGGTCGAGGAAGCCGTTAAGGACGCGAAAGAAAACGTCGAAGCGGCGGCTCAAGCGGCGAAAGAAAAGGTTCAAAAGACCGCCGAAGCCGCTAAAGATAAGGTCGACGAAGCGATCGAAACCGCGAAAGAACGCGCCGCCGAAGCCGCTCAAGCCGCTCGCGACGGACTCGAAGAAACGATTCAAGCGGTCGCGGGCGACGCCGCCGAAGCCGCCGACGTCGCGAAAGAACAAGCCAAGGCCGCCGTCGAGGCCGCGAAGGAAAACGTCGAGCAAGCCGCGAAAGACGCTAAAGAAAAGACCGAAGCCGCCGCGGAAGTCGCTAAAGAACAACTCGACGCCGTCGCGAAAGAAGGTCAAGAGCAAGCGAAAGCCGTCGCCGACGCCGCTAAAGACGCGCTCGAAGGCGCGAAAGCCGACGCCGCCAAAACGCCGGTCAAGCCGCGGATGTACAACTACAACGCGTCGACGCTCTCCTGCGTTATGCAGTGCCCGGAATGCGCCGTTTTCTCGCGAGCGATTCACGAGTCCGGCCTCGAAGAGCTGATCGGCGGCGCCCGTCGGATCACGATCTTCGCGCCGACCGACGAAGCGTTCGCCCGTTGGCCGCAAGAGTCGCTCGAACAACTCTTCGACTGCAAACCGGCGCTCGCCGCGATCGTCCTGAACCATATTTGCCCGGAATCGCTCTCGCCCGCCGAGTTGACGAAGCTCCAACGCCTCGCCTGCTGCTGCAATTACGACGCCTGCGTCAAATATTGCGGTAAAGAACGCGCCGACGAACTCGCGCTCCACTGCGACGCGATCGCCGACAAGACGAAGGAACAGCAAGAAGTTTGCGACCGAAACGGCGGCGTCGGACTCGGCGACGGCGACCTTTGCGCCGCCGCGAGCTTCCCGGCCCCGGTCGTTCGCTGCGTCAACGGGTACGTTTACCCGATCGACCGCGTTCAAGTCCCGCGCGGCCTCAAAGTTTACCAAGCGCTGAAGTCGCAAGAAGAACAAGCGCCGGAAGAAGCGCTCGAATTCGAATTGGTCGAGATTTTGATCCCGTCCGAAACGCTCCAACCGCAACCGGAAGAAACGAAAGATAACGAAGAAATGAAAAAAGACGAAGAAAAGAAAAACGGAAACGGCAAAAAAGAAAACGGTAAAAACGGCGCGAAAGCCGACGAAAAAGAAATGAAAGAAACGAAGGCCGAAAAAGAAACGAAAGCCGACGAAAAGGCCGACGCTAAAGAAAAAGACAAGAAAGACGAAAAGGCCGACGCTAAAGAAAAAGACAAGAAAGACGAAAAGGCCGACGCTAAAGATAAGGACAAGAAAGACGAAAAAGAAAAGAAAGACGCCGACGACGATAAAGACGACGATGAAGAAGACGAA
>JAGBDD010000210.1 GCA_017937685.1 Thermoguttaceae bacterium
AACGCCAAGTGCACGGTTCGCAATCAAAAGGTTGTCGTTGTCGATAAAGAAAATAATTTGCTCGTCATTCGCGGCGCCGTCCCGGGCCCGATCGGCTCCTACGTCGCGATTCGTCCGACCAACAAATTGCCGGCTCCGAAACATAACAAATGGCGCCTCGCCTGATTTTCGGACGACGTAAACGCAAATAAGAAAATAAATATTTAATTTGAATATTGAGTTAAAATGACTAACTTACCGATTTACGACAAGACCGGCGCCCAAGTCGGGTCCTACGAACTCGATCTCGACGCGATGGCGCCGAAGGTCAGCAAACAGTTGCTTCACGACGCCGTCGTGATGTACCAAGCGAACCTTCGCCAAGGTTCCGCGAAAACGAAGACCCGCTCCGAAGTTTCCGGTTCCCGCAAAAAGATGTACCGTCAAAAGGGCACGGGCAACGCTCGCGCCGGTCATAAACGCAGCGGCGTTCGTCGCGGCGGCGGTCATATCTTCGCCAAAACCCCGAAAGATTGGTCGTATCGTCTCCCGCGCAAAGCGCTGAAACTCGCGACTCGTATGGCGATGGCTGAAAAAGTTCGCGCCGAATTCGTTAAGGTTATCGACGTTCTGCAGGTCGAAGCTCCGAAAACGAAAGTCGTCGCCGACGTCCTCGGCAAGCTCGCGATTGAAAAGACGGTTCTCGTCGTCGTCGACAAGTACGACGCGAATATGTATCTCAGCGTTCGCAATATTCCGACGGCGAAAATTCTCCCCGTTTCCGACCTGAACGCTTACGAAATTCTTCGTCCGAAACAACTTTTGGTTACGAAGTCGGCGATGGATGCGTTCGTTAAAACCCGCGTCGAAGCCTGAGCTTGACTTAGGTTAAACGTTAGGAATGAAACGAACCAGATAAATAAGGAATAAGACAATGCCTCAATGCAAAGACGTTACCGATACCAAACTCGTCCTCGAGCCGTATCAGGTCATTATTCGCCCGATCGTTACCGAAAAAGCTTTCCACATCTCGGCTACGCGCAACACCTACACCTTTGAAGTCAACAAACTGGCCTCGAAGCTCGACGTCAAAGACGCGATCGAAGCTCTTTACGACGTCAAAGTCGTCGCCGTCAGCACGCAAAACCGTCAAGGTAAAAAACGCCGCACTCGCAAGGGCGTCGGTTGCACGAAATCGTGGAAAAAAGCGATGGTCAAGTTGGACGACGAATATCGTCTCGATCTCTATTGATCGACCTGCGTTTCGAATTGAAAAGAAAATCAACGTAATTTAATAGCGAGATTAACATAATGGGTATTCGACGATACAAACCGAATAACGCGGGTCGGCGAAATATGAGCGTCAGCGACTTTGCCGAGCTGACGAAAGGCGCGAAGCCGGAAAAAAGCCTTCTCCGTCCGAAGCGTCGTTGCAACGGTCGCAACAACCAAGGCGTCATCACCGTTCGCCATCGCGGCGGCGGCCACAAACGTCAACTTCGTTTGATCGACTTCCGTCGCAATAAGGACGGGATTCCGGCGCGCGTCGCCTCGATTCAATACGACCCGAACCGCACCGCCCGCATCGCGCTTTTGGTTTACGCCGACGGCGAAAAACGTTACGTCGTCGCTCCGGAAGGCTTGACTGTCGGTATGACGGTGAACAGCGGCGCCGCCGCCGAACCGCGCGTCGGGAACTGCCTCCCGTTGAACAAGATTCCGCTCGGTTCCGAAATTCACAACATCGAGCTTCGCCCGGGTCGCGGCGGTTGTATGTGCCGCAGCGCCGGTTCGAAAGCGACGCTCGTCGCTCGCGAAGAAAACTGGGCGCAAATCACGCTCCCGAGCGGCGAAATTCGCCGTATTCCGAGTTCCTGCCGCGCCGTCATCGGCGTCGTTGGGAACGGCGATCACATGAACATCGTCCTCGGCAAAGCCGGTCGCAACCGTTGGCTCGGTCGTCGTCCGTATGTCCGCGGCACCGCGATGAACCCGATCGACCACCCGCACGGCGGCGGCGAAGGCCGCACCAAGGGCGGTCGCCATCCGGTCAGCCCGACGGGCAAACCGACCAAGGGCACCTCGACCCGCAAACATAAGAAGCCGTCGAACAAGGCGATTATTCGTCGTCGCCGCAGTCGTCGTTACGGCGTCTTGAAACTTTCCTGATAGCGATTGGTTTGTAAATTGACGGGAGGGAACGAGAACCGTCGATTTTCCTCCCTCGGTTTAGTTTTCCGCAGCAAAATAAGAAAACTTCAACTGGAAAATAAATGAGTAGATCACTTAAAAAGGGTCCGTTCGTTGATTATAAACTTTTCGCTAAAATCGAAAAGCTCGATCAACAGGGCAAAAAAGAACCGGTTAAGACTTGGGCGCGCGCTTGCACGATCGTCCCCGAATTTGTCGGCCACACCTTCCTCGTTCACAACGGCAAAGCGTTTTTGAAGGTTTTCGTTACCGAAGAAATGGTCGGCCACAAGCTGGGCGAATTCTCGTTGACTCGCGTTTTCCGCGGCCACGGCGGCAAAGGCAAATAATTCGGATAGGTGCGAACAATGCAAGAAGAAAAATTGAACCAAGTTCCTCAATATCGCGCGAAACATATGTTTGCGCAGATTAGCGCCCAAAAAGTTCGCGTTTTCGCGGACTTGATTCGCGGCAAATACGCCGACGAAGCGATGACGCTCCTGCAATGCTATCCGAACCGCGGCGCGCGTATGCTTGAAAAAGTCCTGAAGAGCGCGATGCACAACGCCGAAGACCTCCGCGCTTCGTCGATCGAAGACCTCCGCGTCGTCGACGTTCGCGTCGACGGCGGCCCGATGGCTCGTCGTTGGAAGGCCGGTTCGCGCGGCATGTCCACGGTGATCAAACGCCGCTCGAGCCATATCAGCGTCGTCTTGGAGTAATAGTCAGCTAGCACGGGCGAAAATCGCCATTAAATACAAGGACTAGTAAGTCATGGGTCAAAAGGTCAATCCCGTCGCGTTTCGCGTCGGCGTTATGGAAGATTGGAAGAGCCGTTGGTACGCTCCGAAAAAAGAATTTTCCGCGCTCCTCGTCGAAGACAAGCGAATCCGCGACTTCATTAAGAAGCAAAAGAATAAAGACGGCGTTCCGGTTTATCCGGCGATCGCGAAGATCGAAATCGAACGCACCCGCGACGAAGTTCGCGTTATTCTCTTCGCCGCTCGTCCCGGTCTCTTGATCGGTCGTAAAGGCGAAAAGATTGAAGAGCTTCAAAACGAGCTTCAAAACCTCACCGGTCGTCGCATCAATCTGAAGATTGAGCAAGTCGAAGACCCGGAATTGGTCGCTCAACTGGTCGCGGAAGATATCGGCGATCAACTTTGCAAACGCGCCAGCTTCCGCCGCGTTATGAAACACGCGATGGGCAAAGCGATGGAAAAGGGCGCCAAGGGCATCAAGATTCAACTGGCCGGACGTCTCGGCGGCGCCGAAATGGCGCGCTGCGAAAAACAAGCGGTCGGTTCGATTCCGCTCTCGACTCTTCGCGCGAAAATCGATTACGGCTTCGCGGAAGCCAAAATCGCGCAAGGTCATATTGGGATTCAAGTTTGGATTAATCAAGGCGAATATAGCGAGGACGATAACAATGGCCAGAATGCCGAAAAGAGTCAAGCACCGAAAAGTACAAAGAGGGCGTATAAGCGGTAACGCGACCCGCGGCCAAGCTGTCAGCTTTGGCGATTTCGGGCTCCAAACGCTCGAAGGCGGCTGGATTAGCGCGCAAACGATCGAAGCCGGTCGTATCGCGGCGCAACAATACCTCCGCGCCGAGGGTAAGCTTTACATCCGCATTTTCCCGCACAAACCGATCACCTCGATTCCGCTCGAAACTCGTATGGGTAAGGGTAAAGGGGAACCGGAATACTGGGCCGCCGTCGTTCGACCGGGTACGGTTATGTACGAAGTCGCGGGCGTTCCGGAAGAAACCGCGAAGCTCTGCTTCAACCGTTTGGCGCACAAGATGCCCGTCAAGTGCCGCCTGATCCGTCGCAAGAGCATCTGATCGCAAGTCGAAGTTAATCGTTCCGCCGTCGCGAGGCGGCGGGCGATTCGCTCGACCGTTAGAACACAACCTTGAAATCGAGTCCGGCCGAACGGTCGCGCTCGACGAAGAGTTCGAGAGATAAAATGAAGGCCAAAGAAATTCGAGAAATGAGCGACGAACAACGCGCGAGTCTGCTCAAAGAAACGACTGAAAAGTTGTTCAAACTTCGCGTCCAAGCCCGAATGGAACGCTTGGATTCGCCGAGCGAAGTCGGCAAAGCGAAGAAAATCATCGCTCAAATCAAAACGATTCAACACGAAATTAACGGTTAAGAAAGTCCGTCGACGGCGCCGCATACGCGCCGAGGTCTTTCATAGCGAGGATACATATGCCTAAGATGAAGTTGGTCGGCGTCGTTAAGACCGACAAAATGAAGAAAACCCGACGCGTCGAAATCCCGCGTATTAAGAAGTATCCGAAGTACGGCAAATACGTTCGCACGCGCACCGTCTGCTATATGCACGACGAAAACGACGAAACGTCCGTCGGCGACGTCGTCGAGATCGAAGAAAGCCGTCCGACGTCCAAGCTGAAGCGCTGGACGCTCGTGAGCATCGTCAAGAAAGCGGAGAAAATCGACGGCTGAGAAGAACGTTTCGACGTTCGTTCGCCGTCCCGCCGCGAGGCGCGCAACGCGCCGCGGCGAGTTAGGAAATTGAAGACAACATCAAATTAGTGGAAGCGAGTAACAACCATGATTCAGATGCAGACTCGTTTGGACTCCGCTGACAACACGGGCGCTAAAGAACTGCAGTGCATTAAAGTGTTGGGCGGCACCCACCGTCGCACCGCCGGTCTCGGCGATATCATCATTTGCTCCGTGAAGTCGGTTATTCCCGGCAGCCAAATCAAAAAAGGTCAAGTCGTGAAGGCCGTTATCGTCCGCACGAAACAACCGACCCGCCGCGAAGACGGAAGCTACATCCGCTTCGACGCGAACGCCGCCGTTTTGGTCGACAACGACAAAAACCCGCGCGGGACTCGTATTTTTGGCGCCGTCGGTCGCGAACTCCGCGATCTCGGCTTTATGAAGATTGTCAGTCTTGCGAGCGAGGTGGTCTGAGATGCGTATCAAAACTAACGACACGGTCGTCGTTCTTTCCGGTAAGAATCGCGGCCAACAAGGCAAAGTCCTCTCCGTTAATCGCGAAGAAGGCAAGGTTACCGTCGAAGGCGTCAACGAAGTGAAACGTCACGTTCGTCGTTCGCAAAAGAATATGCAAGGCGGTCGCCTTTCGAAACTGATGCCGGTTCCGGTCGGCAAGGTGATGTTTGTTTGCCCGAAGTGCAACAAACCGACCCGCGTCGGTTACAAATTCGACGAAGCCGGTAAAAAATTCCGCGCCTGCAAGAAGTGCGGCGCCTTCGTCGAAGAAACCGTCGCCTCGAAACGCTAGTAGAACAGGTACAGGAATATGACGCCTAGACTTTTAGAAAAATACAACACGCAAATTGCTTCGAGCTTGGAAAAGAAGCTCGGCAAAACGAACGTCCACTCCATTCCGAAACTCGAAAAAATCGTCGTGAATATGGGCGTTGGGAGCGCGATCCAAGATAAAAAATACTTGGAAGAAGCGCTCGACGTTTTGACCCAAATCACCGGCCAAAAACCGGTCGTTACGTCGGCTCGTCGTTCGATCGCCGGTTTCCGCCTGCGCGAAGGGATGAACATCGGTTGCAAGGTTACCTTGCGCGGCGCCCGTATGTACGAATTTATGGATCGCCTCATCTCGATCGTCCTCCCGCGCGTTCGCGACTTCCGCGGCTTGAACCCGAACAGCTTCGACAAACGCGGCAACTACAACCTCGGCCTCAGCGAACAACTCGTGTTCCCGGAACTCAACCCGGACAAATACACGAAGAGCCAAGGGATGAATATCACGTTCGTTACGAACGTCGATAGCGACGACGAAGCGCGCGAACTCCTTCGCGAATTCGGTATGCCGTTCAAAACTGGTAAAGAATAAAATACTTGGTAAAGGTTATTGATAACAATGGCGAGTAAAGCAAAAATCAATAAAGCGAATCGCGAGCCGAAATTCAGCACTCGACGCGAAAATCGTTGCAAGATTTGCGGTCGTCCGCGCGCCGTCTATCGCAAATTTGGCGTCTGCCGCATTTGTTTCCGCGAATTGGCGAACCAAGGGCTTATCCCCGGCGTTCAAAAAGCGAGCTGGTAGTTTAAGGAGAACAGTACAATGATGACAGATCCCATTGCCGATATGCTGACCCGTATCCGCAACGCTATTAAAGTCGAACACGAAACGCTCGACGTGCCGTTCTCGAAACTCAAGCTTGGCGTCGTCGACGTGTTGAAGCGCGAAGGATACATTTGGGAATACCAAATCGTCGAAGGTTCTCCGACGAATTTCATTCGCATCCAACTGAAATACGGGCCGAGCGGGGAACGCGTTATCCAATCGATCCGTAAAATCAGCAAACCGGGGCGCCGTTGCTACTGCGGTCCGAAAGACCTGAAACCGGTTCTCAACGGTCTCGGCATCAGCATTCTCAGCACGAACAAAGGCGTCGTTAGCGATCGCGAAGCCCGCGCGCAAAACGTCGGCGGCGAAGTTCTCTGCGAAATTTGGTGATTTTTCGCCAAAAAATGAAAAAAAATCCGTTTCCGCGCCCGTTTTGTGGGCGCGGCGGATTGACGAATCGTCAAAATAAGGTATGCTTATTTCTTAAGCGTCGTTGGACGCTTGAGCGTCGCGCGTTTCCTTGACGCGCCCGATTTCCCCGAACAAAGACGTAAGTCCCATAACGATATTGAATTGTTGGACGGAAATGAATTTGAGGGGCGAGGGGCGGTAAGCGCGTCGAAATATCGTCGTCTGGAATAAAGATTGCGATCACAAGCTAACACATTTCAGCAGTAAGGTTAAACGAACATGTCGAGAATTGGTAAGAAACCGGTCGTCGTTCCGAACGGCGTCTCCGTCGAAATTAAAAACGACCGCGAATTGACGGTCAAAGGCCCGAAAGGCGAACTCAGCCAAACTTTCCGTCCGGAAGTCGGCCTCCGTTACGACGAAGAAGCGAAAGAATTGCTCGTCGACCGTTTGTTCGAAACGCGCGTCGCGAACGCTATGCACGGGTTGACCCGCGCTCTCGTTCAAAATATGGTTACCGGCGTTTCCCAAGGTTACGAAAAGAAACTCGAAATCTTCGGAACCGGCTACTTGGCCGCCGTCGCCGGCAACGTTTTGCAAGTCCGCGTCGGTTTTGCGAACGAGATCCACAAGCCGATCCCGGCGGGTCTCGAAGTTAAGTGCCCCGATCAACAACACGTTCACATCAGCGGTTGCGACAAACAACTCGTCGGTCAATTCGCCGCCGAAATTCGCGCGATTAAAAAGGCCGAGCCGTACTTGGGCAAGGGCATCAAGTACGAAGGCGAAGTCATTCGTCGCAAGGAAAGCAAAGCCGCGGGCAAAAAATAATAACGCTCCGCGGTCTCGTGGCGGTCGCGCCGTTCGCAAGACGAGGGGTTTCGGTTGTCGCGGCGACTTTGTTCGCTCGACGACGCTCGTTGCGAAACCGGCGATCGCCTTCAACGCAATTTAAAAATTTTAATCAAATCGTGTGGTATTAACGTGAGAAAACAACTGCGTTTGAACAAACAACGCGTTACTCGCAAATTCCGAGTTTCCAACGCCGTTAAAAAGAACAGTACTCGTCCGCGTCTGTGCGTTTTCCGTAGCGCGCGTCACATCAGCTGCCAAGTCGTCGACGACCTCGCCGGTAAAACCTTGGCCAGCGCGAGCACTTACGAAAAGGATTTCCGCGAATCGAACCCGAACGGCGGCAACGTCGCCGCAGCCGAAATTGTCGGTAAAATGATCGGCGAACGCGCTCTCGCCGCCGGCGTTACCGCCGTCGCTTTCGACCGTAAAGGTTATAAATATCACGGTCGCGTCAAGGCTCTGGCCGACGCCGCTCGCGACGCCGGTCTCGATATCGGCGGCAAAGGCGACGAGTGATTCGTTGCGATTCGCGCTAGCGATTTTACAGAATACGATAGAATAAATCCTTAAAAGAATAAGAATAAGCCATGTCCGATAATAATCATGAAGGCGGGTTGGTCGACAAGGTCGTCAAAATCCGCAGATGTTCGGCGACCGTGAAGGGCGGACGTCGGTTCTCTTTCACCGCTCTGGTCGTGGTCGGCGACGGTAAAGGCAAAGTCGCGTGGGGTTACGGCAAAGCGAACGAAGTTCCGCCGGCCGTCAATAAGGCCGTTCAAGACGGAACGCGCAAACTCGCCGCCGTTTGTATGGACGGTTCGACGATTCCGCACGCGGTCGAAGGTCGCTTCGGCGCTTCTCGCGTCCTCCTTCTTCCGGCTCGTCCCGGTACCGGGGTTATCGCCGGCGCCGCCGTTCGCGCCGTCTGCGAAGCCTGCGGTATTCACGACATTTTGACGAAATCGTACGGAAGCGCCAACTCCGCGAACCTTGTTAAGGCGACGCTCGACGCTCTCACCAAGTTGCGAACCAAGTCTCAAATCGAGAATTTGCGAGGAGTCGAACTCTAATGAATATTAATACGATTAACGAAGGCATTCGTAAGAATGTTAAAAAAGATCGCGTTGGTCGCGGCCCGGGTTCCGGGAACGGCAAGACCGCCGGTCGCGGTAGCAACGGTCAAGGCGCTCGCGCGGGCTTCTCGCTTTCGCCGGTTTTCGAAGGCGGTCAACTTCCGTTGGTTCGTCGTATTCCGAAACGCGGTTTCAACAACAAAGTTTTCGCGGACGTCGTCGAGAGCGTCGCTTTGAAAGCGGTTCTTCGCAAGTTCGACGGTTCGGTCGAAATCACGCCGGAAGTTCTCGAAGAACGCGGCCTCATCAAGAGCGCGAAATCGATCGTCAAATTGATCGGTTCCGACGAAATGCCGAAAGCGTTCAACTTCAAAGTTCATCGCGTTTCGCAAGGCGCGAAAGAAGCGGTCGAAAAAGCCGGCGGCAAAATTGAAATTCTGCCCGGCAAGAAACCGGTCGTTAAGAACAAAATGAAGGCGAAGAAGGCTAACTGACCTTTTTCGTAAGGGCTCGTCGTCGCCGTTCGTTCGGCGAGCGCGCGACGACCGTCGAAAAATCGTTCGGTTTGGATTCCTTCGAACCGAACGATTTTTTTTGTGATCGGGCGTCGAAAGCGAGCGGTCGCGAATTTCTTTAAGAAATTTTCGAATTTTAAGAAAATTTTTGCGGAAATCGTCGATTCGTCGTCTCTTTTCGGCGCGGCCCGTCTTGTTGAAAACGAAAATTTTTTTAAAATAATAAAGTCGTCCGAAATTAATGGTCGGCGGCGCGTCCGGCGTCAAACGGCGAAGCGTTATTGCGACGTTTCGCGACGGACGGTCGCTCGGTTTCCTAATTGTCGTCGGGCGAGATGAAAATAACAGATAACGCGGCGCGACCTGAAGGACTGCGATCGCGCGGGCGAACGTTTGACGACCGTTGGCGTAGCGCTTTAGAAAACGTCGCGTTAGTTGAAACTTCGAGGATTCGCATGATAGATAAACTTCGAATCATCTTCTCGATTACCGAATTGAGAAAGAAAATATTGTTGACGATCGGCCTCATCGCCGTTTATCGCATCGGTTGGAATATCTTTCTGCCGATGGTGGACGACGTCGGGATGCGCAACGCGATGACTTCCGGCGCGATGGAAGGGTTCGGCAATATGTTGAGCCAAGTCGCGATCTTCAGCGGCACCCAGCTCGATCAAATGACGATTTTCGGCCTCGGCGTTATGCCGTACATTTCCGCGTCGATTATCTTCCAGCTTTTGGCGACCGTTTACGAGCCGCTTGAAAAATTGCAAAAGGAAGGCGAAAGCGGGCGTAAAAAGATTAACGAATACACTCGTTACGCGACGATTCTTATCTGCGTTATTCAGTCGGCGGCTTATTTGTCGATGTTGAACGCGCAATCGGCGAGCGGGCAAAACGTTTTCGTTGAAAATTGCGTCGGGCCGAACGGTCATTTGACGTTCGCTTGGTACTTCCTCGCGATTTTGACGATGACCACCGGCACCGCCTTCCTGATGTGGCTCGGCGAACAAATCGACGAATACGGCATCGGCAACGGGATCAGCCTTTTGATTATGGCCGGTATTTTGGCGAGCGCGCCGGGCGCCTTGGTGAATCTTTGGGATCAAGCGGGCGGTATGGGAACCGCGATGGGCCCGGAAAAATTGTTCGCTCTGGTTCTGATCTTCGTCGCCGTCGTCTTGGCCGTCGTTTTCGTTACGAAAGGGCAGCGCCGCATTCCGACGCAAAGCGCGAAACACGTTCGCGGGCGTCAGGTTTACGGCGGAACGCGACAATACTTGCCGTTGCGCGTTAATCAAGCCGGCGTTATGCCGATCATTTTCGCGAGCAGTTTGCTTCTGTTCCCGCAATTCCTCTTTACTTACCTCGCGAGCCAAGCGAGCGGCGACGGATGGTGGACGAAGTTCGTAACCGGCGGCAACGCTATTTTCACGGCGGGCGACTCTTATTTGTACGTCGTGATGGAAATCGTGCTGATTTACTTCTTCTGCTATTTCTGGACGGCCGTTACGTTCAATCCGAAAGATATGGCGGAAAACTTGAAGAATCACGGCACCTTTATTCAAGGTTACCGTCCGGGCGCCAGCACCGCGAACTACCTCGAAAAAGTGATGTTGCGCATTACCTACGTCGGCGCCTCCTTCTTGGCGGTCATCGCGATCGTTCCGACGCTTGTTACGACGTTGCTCGTCGGCAACGAAAATTACGCGTTGGCGAGCTTCTTTGGCGGCACGAGCCTCCTCATCGCCGTCAGCGTCGCGCTCGACTTGGTCGACAAAATCGACGCGCACCTGATTATGCGCAACTATAAGAGTTTGCTCGAATAGTCGCGCTTGGTTGAAGACCGCTTTCGCGGCTTCGCTTGTTTGACGACGCGGCTTGCCGGTTCGGGTTGAATCGGCGAGTCGTTTCGTCGTTTGAAGATTCAATAATATTAGCGCGTTCGGCGGCGTTCGAGTCGTTGGAACGCGATAGGACGCAATAAAATGAGAGTTGTTTTTGTCGGGCCTCCGGGAGCGGGTAAGGGCACCCAAGCGGAAAATATTGTCGCGGAATACAAACTGTTTCACCTTTCGACCGGCGACGCTCTTCGCGCCGCGGTCGCCGCGAAATCGCCGATCGGGATTGAAGCCGAGAAATATATGTCGAGCGGAGCGTTGGTTCCGGACGAAGTCGTCGTCGGCGTCGTCGTCGAACGTCTCGACGAAGCGAAAGACGGTTGCCTTCTCGACGGTTTCCCGCGCACCATCGCGCAAGCGGAAGCTCTCGACAAAGTTCTCGCCGAAAAGAACGCGCCGCTCGACGTCGTTCTCGAGTTGGCCGTTCCGGAAGACGAATTGTTCAAACGATTGGCTTCCCGCGGTCGCGCCGACGACCAGCCGGAAGTTATTAAGCGTCGCCTTGTCGCTTACCGCGAACAAACCGAACCGCTCGTCGGTTATTACACCAAAGCCGGTATTCTCCGCAAAATCGACGGTCTTGGAACGGTCGAAGAAATTTACGGGCGCATTAAGGCGGTTCTCGACGAATATAAATAAACGTCGCGGATTTTTGAAGAACGCGGTTTAAACGACCGCGAAAGAGCGAGCGGAGCGGGGAACCGGTTCTCGCTCTCTTGGCTCTTGGCGGCGATTCGGGCGAAAGCTCGAATCGTCGACTAGCGCGTCGAACGCGCTTTTATCACCGTTCGTCGTTCGAGCTTCGGTTCGGTTTGTTGGTTCGCTCGGCTTTTCGGGCGACGTCGAAACGAACGCGGTCGACGACAACTTGAAAGGCGGCTTCCCTTGCTCTCCTTAAAAACGGAAAAAGATATTTGGAAAATGCGAAAAGCCGGGCTCCTGACTTGGACGGCGCACGAGCTGATTCGTAAGATTATTCGCCCGGGAATCACGACGAAGGAAATCGACGCCGAAGTCGAAAAGCTCTTTGTTCGCAATTACGCGGTCGGGATGTTTAAGGGCGTTCCGGGACGCGTTCCATATCCGGCGGTTACTTGCATCTCGGTGAACGATCAAGTCGTTCACGGCATTCCGGGAGATCGCGTCGTTCAAGAAGGCGACGTGGTGAGCGTCGACACCGGTTGTAAAATCGACGGTTGGTGCGGCGACGCGGCTTACACGAGTCTTGTCGGCGACGTTTCCGACGAAGCGAAGAAACTCGTCGAAACGACTCGCGGCGTTCTTTACCTTGCGATCGAAAAATTGCGGACGGCGAAATACTGGAGCGACGTCGCGCGCCAAATGGAAAAATACGTTCGGGAACGCGGTTTTTCCGTCGTCGAATCGTTCGTCGGGCACGGAATCGGACGCCGTATGCACGAAGACCCGCAAGTTCCGAACTTTGTTTATCCGGAATTTTTGCGCGGCGGCGACTTCCAAATCAAGCCGGGCGTCGTGATCGCGATCGAACCGATGGTCAACGTCGGCGGCAAACGCGTCAAACAGCTTCGCGATTATTGGACGATTTCAACCGCCGACGGAAGTTTGAGCGCGCACGAAGAGCATACCGTTGGGATTCTGAAGTCCGGCCCGATCGTTTTGACCGGCCCGCCCGAGACGGAAGAAGAGAAAAAAATGGTCGAAACGTTTTACGATCGTTACGAAAATAACAAATAATCCGGCTTGCCTTCGATTTTTTTGAAAAAAAAAGACGAAAGAACGGTTAATTTTTCTTGGTCGCCCCTTGCGCTTGGGAGCGGTCGAGCTATAATAAGTTGACTATTGACTAAACGCGGCGCGCTCTCGCCTCCGATTTCGCCGGTCGAGCCGTCGTTAACTTCAATAAGAACACGCGAGATTTTAACAATGAAAGTTCAAGCTAGTGTTAAGCGAATTTGCGAAAACTGCAAAGTCGTGAAACGTAAGGGTAAGATCTACGTTATTTGTGCGAATCCCCGCCACAAGCAACGTCAAGGTTGAGCGTATTAGCGTCGACGAGTTCAAAGGCGGAAGACGACGTTCGGGTAATGTTTTAAACGTCTTTGCGCTCGATCGGGTCTACTCGACGCGACGAGCCTCCGGTTAGAGCCGTCGAGTCGAAACAAAATCAAACAACAGGAGAATTCAGATGCCTCGTCTTTTGGGTGTTGATATTCCGAATAATCGTCCTACCGCGATTTCGCTGACGTACCTTTACGGCGTCGGCCCGCAAATTGCCGCCGAATTGTGCCGCAAGGCCAATATCGATCCGACTGTTCGCGCGAAGGACCTCAAAGAAGACGAAATCGCCAAGTTGGCGGCTCTTCTCGACAACGATTATATCGTCGAAGGTCAACTCCGTCGTCAAGTTAACCAAAATATTGCCCGTCTTCGCGAAATTGGCTGCTATCGCGGCATTCGCCACCGCAAAGGTCTCCCCGTTCGCGGTCAACGCACGAAAACGAACGCGCGCACCCGCAAAGGTCCGAAAAAGACCGTCGCCGGCAAGAAGGGCGTCAAGGACCGATAAGGTTCGCGTTAACCGACGTTCGCTTCGGCAAGAAGTTCGAACGTCGCATAGTCGAATTTTCGTCGGTCGTTCGCAAGTCGTTTTTGTCGCGGTTTGACGACGGTCGATCGATTCATCGCGCATTTTATCGCTCGCCGAGCGCGGTTGTTTGGGTTCGCGTCGGTCGAGAGTTTAATTGGAGATATTAGAGTGGCTAAAGTTTCGAAGAAACGTAAGGTTAAGAGAAATGTCGCCAGCGGCGTCGCTCACATTAAAGTTAGTTTCAACAACACTAACGTGACGATCACCGATATGAAAGGCGACACGCTTTGTTGGGCTACCGCCGGCACCAGCGGTTTCAAAGGAAGCCGTAAGAGCACGCCGTTCGCCGGTCAAATGGCCGCGCAACAAGCCGCCGACAAAGCGAAGAAGTTCGGTATGAAAGAAATCGACGTTCGCGTCAAGGGCCCGGGCAGCGGTCGCGATATGGCGATCACCGCTCTCGCGCAAGCCGGTCTCACCGTCAAGACGATTGAAGACGTTACGCCGCTTCCGCACAACGGTTGCCGTCCGCCGAAACGTCGTCGCGTTTGAGCGATTAGAACGTTGTTTGCGGTTTGAAGCGACCGCCGTTTGAACGACGCGATCGCTTGTTCCGCTCGCTATTACTGAATAAGAACATACACGAACTTTAGAATATTGGAGCAGTAATATGGCTCGTACTTTGGGTCCCGTATGCAAACGTTGCCGCCGCGAAGGCGTTAAGCTCTTCCTGAAGGGCGCGCGTTGCGAATCCGACAAGTGCCCCTTCGCTCGCGCCGGCGAAAGCCGCCGCGACGGTCGTTCCGCCGTTCTCCCGCCGGGTATGCACGGCGCCAAACGCGGCAAGATGACCGAATACGGCGAACAACTTCGCGAAAAACAAAAGGTCAAGACGTTCTACGGCGTTCTTGAAGCTCAATTCCGCAAGTACTATCAAATGGCCGAACGTTCCAAGGGGAACACGGGTCAAGTCCTTATGTCCTTGCTCGAACGTCGCTTGGACAACGTCGTTTACCGCCTCGGTTTCGGCGTTTCCCGCGCGCAAGCTCGTCAGCTGATTTCGCACGGGCACATTTGCGTCAACGGTCGTCGTCTCGACGTCGCGAGCTACCTCGTTCGCCCGGGCGACGTCGTTTCCGTTAAAGTTTACAAACGCGAAGGCGCCAAAGCGAAGAAACCCGGTTCGCTCGCCATCGTTAACGAAGCGATCGCCGGTATGAACGGTCGTTCCGTTCCGGACTTCCTCGTCCGCAACGACGGCGACGTTCCGAGCGGCGCCGTTCTCCGCAACCCGGTTTACGACGACGTTTCCTTGCCGGTCAACCCGCAACTGATCGTCGAGCTTTGCTCGAAGTAGTAGCGCGCGGCAAATCGCCGTTCGACTTTTCCGTTTTGCCCCGTCGGTTCGTCGTTTACGCGACGTCGGGCCGACGGCGCGCGGTTTCGCCCTTCGACCTTGTTTGTCGACGCGTCGGGCCTTGCGTCTCGACGAAGCGAACGCGGAACCTCGAATTTATCGTCGGCGAAGCGAATTGAAATTTTGTCGAGAATTCGATATCCAAAATCAAACTGGAGCGAACCGAACATGAGAATCAGATGGAGAGGGTTGGAGCTTCCCAGCAAAGTCGTTTGCGATCGCGACGCTTTCACTCCGACGTATGGAAAATTTTACGCCGAACCCTTTGAACGCGGTTTCGGCGTCACGGTTGGGAACAGCCTCCGCCGAGTTCTTTTGTCGAGCTTGGAGGGGAGCGCGGTTACGAAGATGAAACTTCGCGGCGCGCAACTCGAGTTCACTTCCTTGCCGGGCGTGATGGAAGACGTTACCGAGATCGCCTTGAACGTCAAGTCTCTTGTCGTTCGCTCCCACGACGATAAACCGTGCGTTATTCGCATCGAAAAGAACAAGGCCGGCGTCGTTACCGGCGCCGACGTGATTCCGGATTCCAAGGTTGAAATTATCAACCCCGAACTCGTGATCGCGACCTTGACCGACGACGTTCCGTTCAGCTTGGAAATGGTCGTTGAAAACGGGCGCGGTTACGTTCCGGCGACCGAGCAAGCGTCGTATCGCGACCGCAACGAAGAAATCGGGCACATCCCGCTCGACGCTTCGTTCAGTCCGGTCGTCAAGGTGCAGTACAACGTCGAGGAAACTCGCGTCGGTCAAAAAACGAACTACGACCGTTTGGTGATGCAAATCTGGACCGACGGCTCGATCGACCCGGAAATGGCGTTGGTCGAAGCGTCGAAGATTTTGCGCAAGCACCTGAATCCGTTCGTCCAGTACGATCGTTTGGAAGGGAACGTGTTCAGCCGCGCGAAGACTTCCGGTTCCGCCGGTCTCGATCCGGCTCTCGAAGCCAAATTGGCGATGACGCTTTCCGACTTGAATCTCTCCGTGCGAGCGACGAATTGCTTGGAAAACGAAAACATCACCACCGTTCGCGAGTTGGTCGTCCGTAACGAAGACAGCCTCCTCGAAGTTCGCAACTTCGGCGAAACGACGTTGAACGAAGTGAAAGAAAAGTTGACGGCGATCGGTTTGCGCCTCGGTATGCGCATCCCCGCCGCGTCGAACTCCCAAGGCGGGAAGTTCGTTTGACCACTTGATCACAGCCTAATATTTAGATAGTATATAGTTAGTACAATGCGACACAGAAGAATTGGTAGAAAATTTGGGCGCAACCCGAACCACCAACGCGCTCTTTTGAAGAACCTCGCGCTCGCTCTCGTTCTCACCGAACGCGAAGACGACGCTTACGACTCGAAAGAACAAGCGCCGAAGGTTAAGGGCCGCATCGTTACGACCCTCCCGAAAGCGAAAGAACTTCGTCCGTTCGTCGAAAAGCTCGTTACGAAAGCCGTTCGCGCTCAAAAATCGATCGCCGCCGCCGAAGCTCTCGCTTGCAAAGCCGAAAAAGGCACCGCCGAGTGGAAAGCCTGGCGCGAAGGCGAAGGTTGGAAAGAATGGAACAAAGCGGCCGCTCCGGCGCTTGCCGCTCGTCGCGCCGTTTACAGCGCGTTCGGTTCCTCGTCCGTCGCTCGCGAAGCGGTCGGGATTCTCTTCGACAAAATCGCGCCGCGTTACGTCGAACGTCCCGGCGGTTACACCCGTATTCTGAAGCTCGCGACCCCGCGTCTCGGCGACGCCGGTAAGCGCGCGATCATCGAATTCGTCGGCGAAAACGACAGCCGCAACGCGAAAGCCGCGCCGGCTATCCCGACGGTCGAATGAGTTTGAGTTTCGACTCGAAATAACGAAAACGAGTCTTTGTCGTCGCGCGAGCGTCGGCGGAGACTCGTTTTTTTTGTTGTTTTTTGACGGCGGAACTCCGTCGGCTTCGACCGGGGGCTTCTCTTCTTGCGTCGAACGACCGGTTCTTGCGACTTCTCGTTTTATTTCTTTATTGCCTATTGGCGTTTGAGACCTTGAAATCTTTCAATTATACGGACGCGTTAAGCGTCGTTTGCCGCGATATTTGCGCGAAGACCCCGATTTTCCAACATTACAACCTTGATTACGTCGGTTTTAGTTTTAAAAACGTTCGCAACGCGAAGTCGACCGGCGTTTTGGCGACGTTAACTTCTCTTCGTTTTGAAGGAGGGGGGCTTGCGACTTTTCACCGCAAGGCTTTTTGGAAAGCTCCGAACGTTGTCGACTCCAAAGGGCGCAAATTACTTTATATTCTGACGGTTTGCGGGTCGCGTTTTTTAAATTTGCCGGTTAAGGAAAAAATTCACACGTTGACGCACGAACTTTATCATATTGCGCCGGAGTTTAACGGCGACATTCGGCGTTTTTCCGGGAAAAAATATCAGCACGGTTCCTCGCTAAAAAATTTTAACGCCGTTGTCGCAAAGTACGCCGACGCTTGGCTTGCGCGCGAACCGGATCGGGAAATTTGGGCTTTTTTAGAACTTAACCAAGAAGAATTGATACGTCGTTATCAAAAAGTCAAATTTACGAAATTTCCTCGCGTTAAACTGATTAAAATCGCTCGCGAAGAGGCGTTGCGTTTGAACCCGGCGTTGGCGGAATTGCCCTCGACGTAAACGAAAAGCGCAAAATAATCGTTTCGGACTCTTTGGGGGCGTTGCGATTTCCGCGTTTCGACGTTATAATAAAGGCGTCGGCGCGACCGACGTTTGCGACGGCGGCGCGGTTTCGAATTTTTTTCGACGCGATAACCAACGAAAGCGGAGGTGTTTCGATGAACGGTTTAACGCAAAACGGCGCGACTACGCGTCGCGAATTCTTGAAACGAACGGCGTTGATTTGGAGCGCGTTGGCGACGGCGACCGGCGTCGGTTCGAGCGATTGGGAGCGAATTTTCGCCGCCGAATTTTCCGACGGCCCGGAGCCGACCGCCGACGAAATCGCCGCCGCGATCCGCGTTTTGAGCGAAACGTCGGGCCCGAAGTGGTCGGACGAGCGGTTGAAGGCGGCGCTGACGATTCAGCGTTCGGTCGACCGACTCGAAGCGAAGGATTTTAACGATTATTTCAACGGTTCCGCCGAAAACGCGGCGCGTTGGATCGCCGAACGGGGCGTTTTGCGTTTCCTTGACGCCGGTTTCGACAAAATTTTGCGCGAAGTTCCGACGACCGAAGTCGCCGAAGGAACCGTCGTCTTTTGGCAAATTTACAATATGGGGTACGTCGTCAAGACGCCGACGCAAACTTTCGCGGTCGACGTTCGGCACCGCCGCGCGCCGGAGTTGGAACCGCTCGTCGACTTCACGTTGATCACGCACAATCACGGCGACCACTTCACGCGCTCCTTCATCCAAGCGATGGAGGCGGCGGGGAAGCCGGTCGTTTCGAATTTCCTCGACAACCGTTGGAAAACCGGCCCGGACGGCGGCGAGTATGCGTTCGGCGACGTAAAAATCCGAGTGAATTTGGTCGATCACAACGCGAAACTCCGCCGTTTCGTTTCAACGTATGAAATCGATTGCGGCGCGGCGACGGGAAATCGCGTCGTTTATCACGTCGGCGACGCTTGCAATTTCGCGCAGTTGACGCCGGAAAAGCCGGTCGACGTGTTCATTCCGCACTTGGCCGTCGGGCTCGACGTCCCGAAATGCGTTAACGAAACGTTGAAGCCGAAACTTACCTTGCTTTCCCATATTCTCGAACTTGCGCACGATATCGACAAATGGCGTTGGTCGTACAAGTACGGCTTGGGAATTTGCGCAAAATGCGCGAGCGATACCGTCTTGTTACCGGTTTGGGGTGAAAAAATCGTCGTCGGCGGTTGACGTCGGCGACGCGACGGACGTTGCGTTAAAAGAAAATTGAAGCGATAAATAATGAAAAAACCGTTCGAATCTTAGCGTTCGAGCGGTTTTTTTTATCTCGGTCGACGTTAACGGCGCAAAAAATGGAACGTTGAAACGGTAAAATGGGGAAAATGCGAAAAAAGGGGAGGTGAAAGCCGCGCCCCCGGTTGTTTTTTTAGTCGTTTCGTTTATGATAATGAAAACGACCGCGATGATTTTAGCGGTTGCGTTGAGTTTGTGGAAACGAGCGGTTGGAAGGAGCGCGAATGAAGATTTTTTTAGGCGGCAGGACGTCGCGGGAAGAATTTCGGGCGGTCGAACGGGACGTTCGGCAAGCGGCGGAGCGTTTCGGCGCGTCGACGGTCGCTTTCGAAGGGTTCGACGGCGGCGCTTTGGGCGATTCGACGGCGCGGACGCTCTTCGACGTCGACTTTTTCGTTCTTTGTCGTTCGTTTCCGAGCGAATTTTCGCCCGCCGACGTCGAGCGGTTGCGAAGAATCGCGCCCCTTGCGCCGATCGCGCTCGTCGCCGGAAGCCTTTGCGAAGGCGAGAACCGAACCGGCGCGACTTTTCCCGGAACGCGGCGGTTTTATTCGGAGACTTGGCGCTCGACCGGGCGGCGCGAGTTTTTCCGATTTTTCGCCGAAAGCGCCGGGCTTTTCGTCGCGTCGCCGCTCGAAACTTGGGGCGACCGCCGCGTCGCGGAGGCTCGACGCGACGCGAAAAGGGACGAAACGGCGGCGGAGTCGGCGTTGACGTTGGAAAAAACGGAAGAATCGGCGCGACCGGGAAAGTCGGCGGAGGCGGTCGCAATTTTTCCCGGCGGCGACGCGGCGTTGGGGCGGTTGTTACGGGACGAGTTTGCCGAGCGGGGCGTTTCCGTTCGACTCGGCGCGATTCGGCGGCTCGAACGTTTCGCCGATTTTTGGCCGACGCGGGTCGTCGTCGACGCGGTCGATCTCGCGGCGGCTAATTTGCTTGACGAGTTGCGGACGATTCGAGCGGCGTTTCCGTCGGCGGCGCTCGACGTTCTCGGCTTTGCGCCGCGTCGCGACGAAATTGAACTCTTGGAACGAAAATCGGGGCTCGGCGCCGTTCGCGTCGTCGCCAAGCCGTTCGACGTCGATTTTTTGACCGGCGCGGCGTTTTAGTCGGGCGTTTTCGGCGGATTCTTTGACCGGCGACGTCGCGTTTTCTTGATTTTTCGCGGCGATTCTGGTATAATCGGGCGTTCGGCGCGGCGCGGCGGTTGATTTTCGCTTGGACGCGGCGCGTTAAATCGAACAAATTTCTTAGTTTATTGTTTTAATTGATTGTTGCAAGATTAAGGTGAAGCAGTGCGGAAACGGTTGCGACGTAAAACGGCGGCTTTAACGGTCGCGTCGATTTTAACGGCGGCGCTTGGCGGTTCGTTCGACGTTTGGGCGAACGACGGAACGGCGACGCGGACGATAACGAAGGCGGCGAAAACGGAGGGCGCGGCGGAGACGGCTTGGGACGCCAAGACGTTTGGCGACGTTTCGGCGTTTGCTCGAGACGCGGCGGTCGATTGGAAAACCGGGTTCGCGACGCCGCCGACCGGATACGGCGAAGTCCCGTTTTGGTGGTGGACGGGCGAAAAGCTCGACGCCGAGCGGCTCCTTTGGCAAATCGACGAACTGGCGAAAAAAGGCGGAATTTCCGGCGTTCAAATCAATTACGCGCACCAAGACGTCCGCAACGAAAAACAACCGAACTGGTTGACTTATCCGAACGATCCGGAACCGTTGACCGCCGAATGGTTCGACGCGTTCGACGTCGTCGCGGCGCGCTGCCGGGAATACGGGATGGGCGTCGGGCTCAGCGGGTACACGATCGACTGGCAAAACTCGCCGACAAACCTCTTCGACCGCTTGATTTATCGCGACGCGGAGTTGCAAAGCCGAACGCTTTACGTCGCGGCGAAAGAACGGGTTAAGGTCGACGCAAGCGGGCGGTTCGCGGCGGCGTTGGCGGCGACGGCAACGTTAAAATCGTTAAACTCAACGGCGGACGATACGTTTATTCAGGCGGTCGCTTATCCGGTCGGCGACGGCGGAAAGCTCGACGCGGAACGTTTCGTCGCGCTTGGGGCGGACGTCGAAGCGTTGCGCGCGGCGGCGAATCCGACCGAAAACGCGGAAAACGGCGCCGACGGCGACGTTAAAACCGGCGAAATCGCTAAAATCGCTCAAATCGACGGAGCGAAAGACGGCGCAGAAGTCGAAATTTGGTTCTTCAAGGCGCGGCGCGTTCCGCAAACGTTGAACCCGTTGCACCCGGAAGCCGGGAAGACGGTCGTCGCTCGCTTCTTCCAACCGTTTGAAACGCGGACGTTGGCGACTCTTGCGCAAGACGCGAAGAATAAGGGAAAGGGGAAAGAAGGAGAGAGCGAAGGAAATAAAGCGGACGCGGCAAACGGGACGGTTTCGGAAAATAAGGTAAAAACGACGGGCCCGGAAACGACGCTCGGGCTGAATTATTTCTTCCAAGACGAACTGCAACTCGGCACCGGCGACCGCATTTGGGCCGACGACTTGGCCGAAGTCTTCGCGGCGCGCAAAGGTTATCCCCTTTGGGCGGCGCTTCCGGCGGTTTTCGACGCCGACGTCGGGGCGCGAACGGAGAAAAACCGGCTCGACTTCGCCGACCTCCGAGTGCGGCTCGCGGAAGAGCGTTATTTCCGGCCGATTTTCGACTGGCACGCGTCGAAGGGGCGGATTTACGCTTGCGACTCCGGCGGACGGGGAAAGAATCCGGTCGAATTCGGCGACTACTTTAGCGCGACCCGTTGGTACACCGCGCCGGGACACGACACCCCGGGCGGTCGCGCCGACTTCATTAAGAACAAGGTTTCGGCGTCGATCGCGCATTTTTACAAGCGGCCCCGCGTTTGGCTCGAAGGGTATCACTCGTTCGGTTGGGGCGCGACGCCGGAGCGGCTGCTTTTCGCGTCGAACGAAAACTTCCTTTTCGGCGCGAACCTGTTGAATTTACACGGTTTGTATTATACGACTTACGGCGGTTTTTGGGAGTGGGCGCCCCCTTGTTATCACTTTCGCCAACCTTATTGGGAGACGTTCGGCGCGTTTTTGAAGTATTTTGAGCGGGCGTCGTTCGCGCTGACTCGCGGCGTTCAACGCGCCGATTTCCTCGTCTTGTACCCGGTAACGTCGTACCAAGCGCGGCTTGACGGAGCGCGTTCGCATTCGGTCGCGTTCGCCGCCGCCGAAAAAATTTACGCGACCGGGCGGGATTTGCTCTTCGTCGACGACGACTCGCTGAAACGGGCGAAGGTCGACGGCGCGCGGCTGATAATCGGCGATTCGGAACACCGCGTTCTCGTTTTGCCGGCGTCGCGCGGGATTCGTTGGTCGACGTTGGCGAAAGCGCTCGAATTTTACCGCGCCGGCGGAACGGTCGTCGCGCTCGACGCTTTGCCGGAAGCGTCCGACCGAGCCGGGCGCGACGACGCGGAACTCGACGCGGCGGTTCGCGAAATTTTCGGCTTGACCGCCGCCGAAGCGAAAGCGGGGAAACGCTCGACCGTTCGAACGAACGAAAACGGCGGCGTCGGCGCGCTGATTTCGGCGAATTTTAGCGAAAAAGGCGAAAATAGCGAAACCGCGCAAAATGAAGCGGCGGAAGACGGAACGCTCGTTGGGAAAAACGGCGAACTTTCGAAGATTCGGCGGTACGACGGCGGCTTCGAGGGGCGTTGGGCTTGGAGTTCCGAGCTGCAAAAGAACGTTTTCTTCAAGTGGGTCGCGCAAGGAATCGGCGCCGAGCCGGTCGAGTTGAAAGTTCGCTTCTTCTGCGACAACGCCGGGGCGCTTTACGTCGGCGAGCGAAAGATTTGCGATAACGCCGATTATTCCGGCGGCTGGAGCGGAACGCTGAAGTTGAAAGACGGCGACGTTTTGACGATCGACGGTCGCGACGGAGACGGAACGCCGCGTCGCGGTTCCGCCGGGTTCTTCGTCGCGTTCGTTCGGGACGGGAAGACGGTCGCCTCGACGGAGGATTTCCGATATTCGCTCGACGGGCCGAACGTCGCGGCGGCGGAAAAAGCGGAAAATGGGCGAGTCGCGCAAAATAAAGAAGCGGCGGCGAAGGCTTGGCGGCTCGGAACCGATTTGGCCGGAACGCGCCCGGTCGACGTTTGGAACGTTCACGTCTTGCACCGAACCGGCGTCAACTCCGAGGCGAACGGCGGCGGAACAAGCGGCGGGAACGACGCGGCGCTTTGGGCGAACCTTAACGAATTTTTGGCCCGATTCCCGAAAGATGTTTTCGACGCGAAGACCGGGGCGCCTTGCGCGGCGTCGCGGCGAACGTCGGACGACGCGGAACTTTTCTTCGTAATGCGCGGCGCCAAGGGCGCTTGGCTGACGTTCCCGGCGCAAGGTCGGGCGGAATTTTGGAACGCTTGGGACGGTTCGCGGCGCGAAATCGTCGAAGCGTTCGAAACGAACGACGGGCCGAACGCCGGAACGACGACGCTCCGTTGGCCGTTCGAGAAGACGGAGGCCGGTATCGTCGTCTTTTGGAAGAACGAAAAGCCGACGCGCCGCTTGACCGCGCTCGAAACCGACGTCGCGGAGATCGCCGAGTTGAGCGTCGACGCGAAAAACGGCGGTTGGACGGCGCGGGCGTTTGCGGGGGGCGTCGAGACGGCGAAAACGTCGGCGGAAGGGGCGCAAAACCCGCAAAATCGTCAAAAAACGATCCGGCTGACGACCGCCGACGGTTCCGAACGAACGCTTGTCGGGACGGCGCCGGAAACGGTCGCGCCGCTCAAGCTCGACGGCGAATGGGCGTTCGAACTTTTACCGACGCTGAACAACCGATTCGGCGACTTCCGACTTCCGATTTCGGAAGAAACGCTCGGGGCGGAAGCGCGGCGGTTCGATTGCGTCGCGGCGTTCGACGAAACGACGAAAGACGGCGAAGTTGCGCAAGATAAAGAAAACGGCGGAAATAAAACGGAGAAAGAACCGGGAGGGGCCGAGCAAGTTGCGCAAGTTGGGCGAGTTGCGCAAGACGGAGGAAACGCGGCGCCGTCGTTCGACGGGGCGAAAAGCGTTCTTTGCGATTTCGGCCAAAAGTTTTGGCGGCTCGGCCCGTTCCCGACTGACGTCGACGTCGCGGCGCTCGACGCGAAGTTGGCGGCGTTGCGAACGGTCGACCCGAGCGTCCCGATCGTCGTCGACGGGCGCGAGTTCCGTTGGACGCCGCTCGGCTTCTCTTGGCGTTGGGGGATCGAAGGAAACCCGGGGCGCCAAGGTTATCACGGGCTGAAAGAGCGGATCGATTCGCGCTTTATCGGGCTCGGAAAGAACGCGGGGGCGTTGAACGAGACCGTTTTTGCGCCGGAGGACGCCGGTTCGATTTATTATCTTTGGTCGACGGCGGCGGTCGCGAACGCTCCGGCGAGCGAGCAAGGAAACGTTAAAACCGGCGAAACCGATAAAGTCGACGGCGTTAAACGTCAAAATAGCGAAAACGGCGAAACGGCGGCGGTTTCAGTCGACGTTTGCGTCGGCGGCGACGCTCCGGGCGCGCTTTTCGTCGACGGGAAACGGTTCGACTTCGACGATCCGACAACGGCGCTCGTCGTCGCGGAAGACGGCGCGAAATCGCCGATTTTGCTCCGATACGACGCGGCGGGACGACGTTCGTTCGCGTTCGTCGCTCGGACGGCGGCGGAAAATAGCGAAAATAGTCAAAACGGCGAAAAAGGGAAGGGCGGTCAAAAGGTCGCGACGGCGCTTCGCGTCGAGAACGGAACCGATAACGGCGCTTGGAACGACGAAGCGGCGAACCGCGCCGCGACGGACGCCGGGAAGCGGACGCCCCTTTCGACCGTTTGGTTCGACCGGCCCGGCGTTCTCGACTTCGACGTTTTCGGAACGGCGGCGGAACGCCCGACGTATTGGTTCCGCTTCGTCGCGCCTCCGGGTTGGAACGGCGCGTCGATTCCGTTGCGCGGTTCGTTGAAGTCGGTCGTCGTCGACGGGAAACCGGTCGACTTGGCGAGTTTCGAACAGAAATCGACGAACGTTGCTGGAAAGGATTTTTGGCGCGGCAAACGGTCGGCGTCGGAAGGCGACGCGGCTTCAAGCGGCGTTTTCGCGGCGTTTTCCGAACGGACGATTCGTTGGGAAACGCTCCAATTCGACGAACCGTTCGAACGGGCGGCGACCGTCGCGCTTGAAATCGAACCGGAACCGGGCGTCTGCGGCGGGGCCGTCTTCCCGGAACCGATTCGGCTCGATTGCGGCGTCGGGACGGCGGAACTCGGCGACTGGAACGGTCGCGGCGTTTTGGCCGGTTATTCGGGCGGCGCGAAATACGGGAAAACGTTCGTTTGGGAAAGCGGCGCAAAAGACGCGGACGGCGAACATTCGGCGAACGAGCGGATTTGGCTTGATCTCGGCAAGGTTAGCGCGAGTTGCCGCGTCTTCTTGAACGGGCGCGCGGTTGGGGATTTGCCGACGTCGCCTTGGCGGCTCGACGTTTCCGAAGCGTTGCGACCGGGCGAAAACCGGCTTGAAGTCGTCGTTTTCAACACCTTGTCGAACTATTACGCCGATTTGCCGTCGCGGTACAAGGGTTCGGCGGAGTCCGGACTCTTCGGCCCGGTCGAAATTCGGCGCGAAAAGGCGTTCGAGTTGCGCGAAACGAACGATTTGGACGTTTCGGCGGCGACGGAGGAAGCGAGCGACGCGGCGAAATGAACGCGTCGAGGTAAAATAGGCGATTTGGCGAATCGTCGTTGAAGCGCGTCGAGCGGGCGAACTCGCTCGACGGCGAAAAAAGGGACGTTTCGGGACGCGTCGGCGGCTCGAGCGTCCCTTTTTTTATCGGTTTGCGGCGAGCGTCGACGTTAAAACGGGGAAAACGGGAAAGAAAAACGCCCGGCGTCGCGGGGACGTCGGGCGTTTGGGCGGAATTTAACGGGAAAGGGAAAACGGGGAGCCGTGCGTCAGCGCGTCGGCGTTTCCGTTTGGAGGCGCGGTTGCGTCAAAATCTCGACGAGCCGCTTTTTCGACTTGCAAAGGACGGCGATTCGCGCGAAAATTTCGTCCGGGCGACCGTTCGAAAGGAGGAGACGGCCCGACTCGACGCCGATTTCCGCGTTCGGCGGGAGTTTCGCCGGGCGCGGCTCCCCCGATTCCGCCGTCGGAACGAAGAAAACGCCGTCGACGGAAGCCAAGCGCGCCGGATTGTCGAACAGATAAAGAGAAATTGTTCCGATATTGAAATCGATAACGCGTTTGCCGTTTGCGTCGACGCCTTGGATTTGGCCGTTTTTCAAAATTCGAGTTCGCTCCGCTCGCCGAGTCGACGCGTTCGGGCCCGGTTCGACCGTCGCGACGAAGATTTGGTCGCCGCGAACGAGCGCCGCGCCGCCTTCGAAGGGCTCGAAGTCGCCGGCCTTCGTATAAAAGACGTCGCCGGTCGCCGGGTCGACGACTTCAAAGAAGAACGGAGCCGCCGGCGCGAGCGCCCAATCGGACGCCGACGCGACCGGTTGGGGATCGTTGACTTCAAAACGAACGCCGGAAGTCGACGCGACGGCGCGGTCGGCGACGTCGGGGCGCGCGAAAAACGGACGACCGGGCGTTTCGGAGAGTTTGGGCGCTTGGGGAGGATCGGCGGAATTGGGGGAAACGGGCGTTTCGGCGCGTTCCCAAACGCGTTCGCGGCGTCCGACGACGTTCCGGTTCAATTCGGCGTCGAGCCAAAGGGGGCAAAGGCGCGCGATTTCGGCGTCGAGGCGCGTTAAAATCGCTCGTTCCGCTTCGGAGAGGGGGAGCGAGTCGAGGTCGACGGCGGCGATCGCCAAAATTTCGTCAAGCGCGGCGGTCGACGAAGCGAGTTTTGCGGCGGCGTCCGGCGTTAAATTGGGGGAAACAGGGGAAAAAGACAAGGACGACTTCGGTTGAGCGGCGCCGTTTTGGAGGAGCGCGTCGGCGTCTTGGGCGGCGCCGAACGCGTCGAGATTTTGGAGCGCCGGAAGGGGCGCGGCTTCGTCGAACGCGGCGGAAAACTCCTTAAACAACGGGTCTTGCGACAATCGCTCCATTTCGGCGGGATCGACC
The DNA here is from genome assembly GCA_017937685.1 of Thermoguttaceae bacterium. Classification (GTDB taxonomy): domain Bacteria; phylum Planctomycetota; class Planctomycetia; order Pirellulales; family Thermoguttaceae; genus RUG369. The sequence goes on from JAGBDD010000210.1 coordinate 26,994, forward strand.
GTTTCCGCTTTCAACGCGTCGGAGGCGTCGGTTTCGGACGGCTCGACGACGAGCGGAATCGCCGGGCGGTCGGCGTCGGCGACGTCGGCTTCAAGGGTCGGCGCGTCGTCCGGCGCGAGGTCAAATTCGCCGGGCGCGACGAGCTGAAAATCGATTTCGTCGTCTTCGTCGTCGGTTGCGATCGGCTCTTGCGCGGCGATTTGGCCGACGGCGAACGCGTCGACGGGCGATTCGAACGCGTCGAACGGCGTTAAAATCGGCGTTGCGAGTAAAATAGAAAAAACGGGGGAAATAGAACGGCGTTTCATATCGCGCTCCTTGGGCCGCGCTCGAGTCGAACGGAAGCGAGCGCGGCGTTAAAGTCGGAAGAAAAACGGAGAAAAAGAGCGAATTTATCGGTTTTTGTCGGCGAAATGGTCGCCGGGGCAAGCAAGGACGTTTTTGTCGCGATTTAAGGTTAACGAACGAGACCGAGGCGCGTCAGCTTTTCGAGCGCTTCGTCCCGTTCGCGGCAACGTTCGAGCCCTTGCCAACTCGGGTCGCCGCATTCGAGGAAGTCGGCGACGCTCGCCGGGAGCGGTTTCGTCGCGGCTAAGCGAGCGATCGTCTCCTGTTCGAGGCGCGAAAGCGTTTGGGCGCCGAGGTTGTAATCGACGAACGCGTCGTAAGCGATCGGGAAGAGCGGGCGAACGATCTTTTCGCCGATCGTCGTCGCGTATTCGCGGATTTCGAGCTGCGCGTGTTTCTCCATTCGCAAACTAAGGAAATGGAAAAGGTTGTGCAGGTCGATTTTCCAATAGGCCTCCGTGTAAGTCGAAAGGGGCAAGTCCTTGCGCGCCTGTTCCCGAGCGACGCCGAGTTCGACGCGGCGTTCGTAAAGTTCGCGAGCGGAGCGTTGGAACGCCGCTTCGGAGGCGGTCAGCTCGGCGCCGATTTCCGCGTCGAAACCGCCTTCGCTTCCTTGACGGTTCGACGTCGCTTGACGGCGCCAAGCGTCCGGGGCGGTCGCGTTTGCGGAGTCGATCGCGACGGAATAACGAGTCGAATATTCGTTAACGGACGCGCTGCGGTGCCGAATCCATTGGCGCCAAACGTCCATCGGGACGCGAACCAAGAGCTTGATTTCCGCCATTTCGAACGGCGTCGTGTGTCGGTGTCGCGCCAAATAGCGGATGAGTTGGCGGTCGTCCGAAACGGAGCGGGTGCCGGCGCCGTAACTGACGCGGGCCGCTTGGGCGATCGCGGCGTCGTCGCCCATCGCGTCGACGAGAGCGACGAAACCGTCGTTTAAAACGGGAAATTTTTGCCAACGGAGTTCTTCAAGCGCGGCGCGGTTCGACGACATTGGGGGCCTTTCCGGGAGTAAAAGGTTGGAATTTGGGGAAATGAGGGAAATAGGGGGAACGCGCGGTTTGGCGGGGGAGGGAAACGTCCGGCGCGTTTGGCGAACGGGCCCGATTGCGACGATTGGCGAAACGACGGGAACGGAGGAAAGGGGCCGCCGCTCGACGCTCTTTCGGCGAACGGCGGGCTTGCGAGAACAAGGCGCCGCCGTTGGCGTTAAGTTAGGTAAACGACGTTATTTTTCCGACGTTTCCGTTTGAGGCGTCGCGGTTTTCGGCGCGACGTTGTTTAACGTTTCAAAAAACTTGTCGGCGGAGTAAAGGCCGCTTAAGACGACCGGATTTTCCGGGGCGTCCGGCGAGAAAAACATCAGTTTCGGGACTTGCCGGGCGCCGGTCGCGTCGAGGAGTTCGTTAATCGCCAAAACGTCGGGCGTTTGCGCGTCTTGGTTCGTCCAGTCGGCGGTCATCGTAACGACGCCGCGAGCGGAGAGCGCGTCGAGCGCTTCCGGCGTATGCAGAATCGTCTTTTCAAGGAACTTGCAGTTGACGCACCAGTCGGCGGTGAAGTCGACGACGACGACCCGACCCGCCGCGAGTTCGGCGTCGAGCGTCGCGCGGTCGAAGAGTCGCCAAGGCTTCTCTTTTTCGGCGGCCAAGAGCCCGGCTTTTTCGGCGCGTTCGGCCCAACGGAGCATCTTCTTTTCAACCGCCGGACGGAGCGTCGTTTTCAACGGATTGCCCGGGAAGTCGAAGGAGCAAAGGACGGCGGCGGCGACGACAAGCGCCGAAACGACCCAGCCGACCGCCTTTTTCTTGAACGCGTCCGGGCCGTATTCGAATTGGTTGCGCCCGACGTTCCAGCAAGCGAACCAAATCGCGAAGAGGAGCGCGACCGTCGGAAGCTGATAGTCGAGCGGCGCCGAGTAAAGAATCCAAGCGACCGCGATCAGGAGGAAATACCCCATCGTCTTGCGGAACGTTTCCATCCAAAGGCCCGGTTTGGGGAAAAATTTCAGCAGTTCCGGGAACGCGCCCGCGAGCAGGAACGGCGACGACATTCCGAGACCGATAACCAAGTAAACGACGACGACCAAGCCGGTTTCGCCGCCGCGCGCCGTTTCCGCCGCCCAGTCGAGCGTCGGACTCAAAAGCGGAGCGCCGCAGGGGATCGCGAGAAGGGTCGTAATAAGGCCCTTGAAGAACGCGCCGACGGAGCCTTCCTTCGACGTCAGCTCGTTCGACTTTTGACCGCCTAAAAACGCCGGGGCTTGCAGCTCCCAAAGACCCATTAAGCTCAACGCCAAGGCGAAAACGACGACGCTCATCAAGATTTGGAAAAGCGCCCGGGTGAAGAGGAAACTCAGCCCGACGCTGGCGAACGCAAGCGCGAAGAAAACAACCGAAACGCCGAGCGTATACCAAACGTTCAACATAAACGCTTTCGAACGCTTTTGACCGGCTTGGTCGAAAAAGGACATAATCTTCAGCCCGATCACCGGCAACACGCAGGGCGTCGCGTTCAAAATAAGGCCGCCCAAAAACGCGTAAAGGAGCAAAAGGGCGAAACGGCGCGACGCGAAGCTCGTCTTTTCGACGGGCGCGTCGACGGCGGCTTGTTCGGTTTTGACGGTTTTGTCGGATTTGTCGTCGTCGGCGGAGGTTTCCGATTTCGACGCGGCGGCGGTCGGCGCGGCGGAAGCGAGTTTTTCGGCGGCGGCCCAAATCGGCGCGGCGTCGCGTTTCGCGTCGAAGGAAGCGGCGAACTCGACGTTTTGCGGGAAGCAAGAACCGCCTTCGCCGTCGGAACAAGCGAGCGCGGAAACTTGGCCGGTCGCCTTCAAATCGGCGAGGAAAGCGGCGACGTCGGCGGGCGCGGCGTCGCCGGCGACCGTTATCGGCGCGATCCAGTCGGCGGTTCCGGTCAACTCTTCGAGCTTGAAGCCGGTCGACTCGACGACTTGAAAGGGCGTCGCGAGGCGGAACGGGCCGACTTCGAACGTCGGGACGGCGTCGACCGAAATTTTCGTCGGGGAACCGCCGTCCCCTTGCGTCGGCGAGTAAATATGCCAACCGGGCGCGGCGATCGTTTGCAGCGTTAAGAAACCGACGAGCGTTCGGCCCGACTCGGCGAGTTCGGCGTCGAGCGCGGCGATTTCCGACGTCGGGGAAGCGTCGGCGTCGGCGAGCGAAAT
>JAGBDD010000211.1 GCA_017937685.1 Thermoguttaceae bacterium
AAAAGCGAGTGGAGGATAACGGGTTCGAACCGATGACCTTTTGGCTGCCAGCCAAACGCTCTCCCAACTGAGCTAATCCCCCGGGAATGTCGACCAAGCGACGAATGTCAACGCCGACGTTAAAAACGTCGAACAAACGGCAAAAGCAGAAAACCGCAATTTGCCGACCGCTCTAAAAGCGAGTGGAGGATAACGGGTTCGAACCGATGACCTTTTGGCTGCCAGCCAAACGCTCTCCCAACTGAGCTAATCCCCCAAATTTGACGTTTCGCCAACTCGCTAATAGTTGGAAAAAGGAAACGGTGGGAAAACCGCGCGCCCTTCGAAACAACAAATTTAATATACCACGGCTTGACGATTCGTCAACGCCCTTTTTTCAATTTTTTTGTTTTTTTACCAACGTTCAACGTTCGTTGTTCAAAAACGTTTCCAAAAGTTGGTTCAAACGAACGTTTTCGCGGCGCGTCGCTTCCAAGTCAAAAGAGAGATATTTCGCGTCGACGCGCAAATTTTCAAGCGCGAACTGAATAAATCGGAGCGTTTGTTCGTCGCGTTCGCGGCGTTGTTCCAGTTTTTCACAACGTTCCGACAACGCTTCAAGAGTTTGTTGGAAGGAGGATTGCGCGTCGCTCGGAAGTTGTTTGGCGTATTGCGCTAAGAGAGCGATGTTTTCGGAAAGTTGCATAAAAACTCTTTCTGGCAAAGGGAACGACGAAACGACGCCGCGCGAACGAACGGGAGCGAAATAATAAAACGAAGTAAAAACCGCGACGCGAAATCGACGACGTTTTCAAACGTCGCCGCCGACGCGCGCCGGAGGCTCCGATTATAGGGGTTGCGAAAACGACGGCGTTTAAACCGACGAGTTCGACGCGACGACTTAAACATTATACTCCGAATACGCGAAAACTGAATGAGAATTTTAATAATTTTGGGAATTTTTTCTCAAGTTTTTAGTCGCGGCGTCGATAAGGCTTGTTTGTCGCGGTTAAAGACGTTGTAATCGTTATAACTGTATTGGTCGCGATAAGGATTGCGTTGTTTGGGCGATTTAAATAAAAGAAATAAAGAGTCGGCGATAGAGAAAATAAGAGGAATAAGGGGACGACGAAAATAAATAAAATAGAAAAAGCCGCGAAGAAAAACTAAGGACAAGGAAAGAAATTTTAGAAAAAACGACTTGCCGCCGCGTTGAGAATTCGTTATCATCGCGACGATAACGCCGTTTTAATGGATTTTAACGGTTGGGCGAGCGGCGCCGTCGCCGAGAAGCGGGCGCTTTAAGGTTTAGGATGAACGAATGAAAGACGTCGACCTCAAAAAATTAGGAACGCTTCGACTCTGCGGAGGCGGCGCGTTGATTGCGTTGGCGACTTGGGGCGTTTGGGCGTTTTGCGGCGGCGGTTTTTCCGCGTCGAGCGGTTGGGAATCCGCGTTCGACGGTTGGCAATACGGTCGCGAAGATCAAAAGTCGGCGAGCGCGGCGCTGGCGGCGGCGGGGCTCGACGAATGGTCTTGGGACGACGGACGGCTTCTCGTTCCGAAAAATAAAAAGAACGAATATCAAACCGCGCTTGCGGAAGCCGGCGCTTACCCGAAGGCGCCGAGCGAGTCGCGTCGCGAAGCGATTCGAGAAATAGGCGCGTTCGAGTCGGAAACGAAAATTCGAATGCGCGAACTCGACGCCAGCGCGTTTCAGCTGGAGCGAACGCTCGAACGAACCGGCGGGATTGAATACGCGACCGTCGGCGTTCGGGAGCGGCGCGAACCGGCGGGATTGACCGCGAAAACGGTCGTTACCGCGTCGATCGGCGTCGCTTGTCGCGAAGGGCGCGAACTCGACGCCAACCTTTTGTCGGCGATCACCGTCGCGGCGAAACATCACCTCGGCGTCGACGCGAACGAAAATATTTCGATTCTCGATTTAAAGGCCGGAAAATCTTATTTTGGGTCGGAAACGTTGGTTGGCAATGGAAACGATTTTTTGTTGGCGGAGGAAAAAGAACGCGTCGAAACTTATTGGCGCGATAAATTATTGACGACGTTCGATTATATGGGCGGCGTTCGCGTTTCGGTCGCCGCGGAATTGGTCGTCGTCGATCCTAACGACGTCGTTTGTTCGGAACTCGACGGCGTTTTTGTCGACGGCGGCGAGTTAAACCGATCGAGCGAGAGGACGGGACAAGGGAGCGCAAGCGGGCGCGCGACGTCGGCGGCGGAACGCCTTGCGCAAATGGAAATTGGAAACGCGGGAGAAACGGAAAAGCCGCGCCCTTTGGCGACTTGGAACGGCGACGCTTCTAAGAGCGCGCGAAACGGCGTTCCTTTCGCTCGTTTGGGGAATCCGGTCGCGACTCGAGCTTCGGCGCCGGTCGAAGCGCAAAATTTGGCGCAAGTCGAGCGAAGAACCGGAAACGGCGTTCTCTCGGTCGCGGCGACCGAGCGGCGCGGCGTTCCGAAACGCGGCGTCGTTTTGGCGGGATACCGGCAAGAAACGGAAAACGAAGAAGTTGGACAAGCCGAGCTGGTTGCGCAAGAAGCGCAAGAAATAAAGGAAGAAACGAATAAAGAAGACGGGGCGAGCGCGCGTTCTAAAACGGTTGCGCAAGACGCGAAGAAAAAGGAAAAAAACGAAAATAAAAACGTTGGAAACGGAAGCGAAAAAGGCGGCGGAAGCGAGAAACGCGTTTGTTTCCGGGTTCGGGCGCTCGCCGTTCGCGTCGGGACGCCGCGCGGTTACGTTCGGCGAGTCGCGCAAAATTTGAAGGCGGAAAACGCCGTCGAAACCTTCGCGACCGACGAAACGGCGGGGAGTTGGAGCGCGCTTTATCGAACGACGGAACAAAAAATTCTTTCGGAAACGAAAAATATCGCGCTTTTGTTGTTGCGTCCGCTCGCAGAACGGAACGGTTGGACGGAAAACGAGTTGACGCGTTCGGTTGCCGTCGACGTTTTTGCCGATCCTAACGATTTTGCCGAGCGTTTGAGCGGCGACGAAAAGAGCCCGAACGAGCCGTTCAAGGCGAGCGCGAATTTTGGGCGAATGGCCGACACGTCGGAGCGAGTCGCGGAGGAAACGACGGTCGAGGCGCCGACGCCGACGCCGGACGCGCCGTCGAGCGAAGCGACCGCGGAAGAAACGGCAAGCGAGTTTTGGGCGATTTGGAAGGAACGCGCGCTCCGCCTCGACGCGAAAACGAAGGCGGGCGTCGCCGGCGGCGTCGGGGTTTTAGCGATGTTAACGTTGGCGACGGTCGCGACGACGCGTCGGCGAAAAAAGGCGAGCGTCGTTTGGGAAGACGAGGAAAACGAGGAAAAGCCGAGCGGCGCGAAAGAAACGTCGGGGCGAAATAGAGAAAAAAAACGGAATAGGCGAGGCGAGCGAAACGCGTCGAACGGAGGAAATGGAGAAGATGAAGAGGGCGCGGACGGCGGTTTCGACGCCGCGGAGAAAACGCCCGAACGTCGCGAGCGGGAAAAACGTTCGTTTGAGCGGAATTTAAGGATTGCGCGGATTGGCGAGAAAACGTCCTTAGCGCAAAACGCGGGGGGCGGCGAAAGCGACGAGGAAACGCAAGACGAAGCGGAAACCCGGCGAGCGACGCGAGAAACGGAAGTCCGGAATCTTCGGCAAAATCCTCAAATTCGTCGCTTTGTCGCGGCGGCGCAAAGCGGCGTCGGAAAAAACGGCGGAAGCGAGCGCAAGACGAGCGAAAAGTTTAACGAAATCGACGATTTTGAGGATTGGGACGATTTAGACGACTTGGACGATTGGCTCGAAATTCGGTCGGCGCTCGAACGGAAACGAACGCGCGTCGACGAGGAAACGGCGAAAGCGGACGCGTCGAGCGAAAGCGGAACGACGAAGAGCGGCGACGCGACGCGGCGACGGGAAGCGCTCGATTTGGTCGCGCGCAATCCGGAGCGGGCGGCGGCGTCGTTGCAACGTTGGTTGCGACCGGGCGCTTGACGTCGAGACGGCGGTCGGCGAAACGAGAGGGAGGACGCGTCGGTTGGGAAGAATAAGCAAACGAGGCGAACGGGCGAAAATAGGAAATAAAAAGGGCGTTTGACGGCGAACGTCGGCGCGAAGAGAGCGGAAAATGGAGCGCGAACGGAACAAAAAGGCGGCGAGCGACGCGGAGCAAGGCGGGATTCGCAAGGCGGCGCTCTTTTTGTCGATTCTCGACGCGAAGGCGGCGGACGCGCTCTTGGCGCGGTTCGAACCGGAAGTCGCGCGAGCGGTCGAGGAAGAGGCGCGCCGAATTGGAAGCGTCGCGCCGGAAGACGTCGACGCGATCGTCGCCGAGTTTTTAGCGTTGAGCGAACCGGAGGAAACGCCGCGCGGAGCGGAAAAGGCGAACGACGGAGCGCGACCGAAAAAAGAGAGGGCGTTGGACGACGCTCGAACGACCGACGACGGCGACGAGCCGCGAGAACTCGACGCGATCGAGCCGGAGCGGTTGGCGCGGTTGTTGAGCGGCGCGTCGAGAACGACGATCGCGGTCGCGTTGACGCGGCTTTCGGAGCGGCGGCGTTCGGCGGTCGTCGCGCTTTTGCCGACGGAGAAAGCGGAGGGCGCGCGACGGGTTCTCGCCGCGCTCGTTCGAACGACGGACGCGGCGCGACGTTTGGAAGACGCGCTTTTTAACGGAGCGTGCGGCGATGAGTAATTTTGCGGATTTTTCGAACGAGCGCGGTTGGAGCGCCGGTCGCGGGAACGATTTCAAACCGAGCGTCGGAAACGAACGGACGAACGCGGCGCC
>JAGBDD010000212.1 GCA_017937685.1 Thermoguttaceae bacterium
CAAACTCGGCAAAAATCCCGCAAAACCCGCAAATTCGTTTCGACCGGCGCCGCAAAAACGATCTGCGTCGTCCCCCGCGTCCCGGCCCCGAGTTCGAGCGCGGCCCGCCAATCGGTCGCGAACGCGTCGACGGCGCCCAGCTCGACCGCCCGACGCAACTTCGCTTCCGAGCGTCCAAAGCCGATAATTTTCCCGCCGACGCCCGCTTTTTTCGCCGCCAGCCCGACCGAGCCGCCGATAAGCCCGACGCCGACGACGACCGTTTGCGCAAAATCTTGTCGCATTTATTCCTTAATCCAAACCGCTAATCAAATTCGCGCGTTTTTTCGACCGTTTCAACCGTTTTCAACGCGATTCGAGCGCCGCAAAATCGACGCGACCGGCAAAACCCAACTTCGACGCGCGAAAACGCCGCTCAAAAACGGGCGGCGCGTAAAAACGGCCTAAATTATTATAACCGATAGAATTTCCGCGTCAATTCGTTTCGACGCGCCTCGCCCCGATAATTCCCGATTCGTCGCGATTTTTACGCTTGTTACGCGCTCGACCGTTGCAATCGTTTTTATCCGCAAAATCCTTAGCGCGGCGCCGCGGGATTTCTTCGCCGGTTTTTGGAAAAAAATCGAAAAAGCGTTTGCAAAGCGGGCGCGTTTCCTTTATAATATTAAGGAAACGTTGGAGACGTTTCGCGAGCGACGCTTTTCGGTCGCTCCCCCCGTCCGCCGTCCCTTCGACTCGACGAAGCCGACGCGCCGACGTTACTGCCGTTATTATCCGTTTTATCGGCGCGACCGTCAAATTCCGGCGACCGCGCGCTTTCCAAGGAACCGAATTTATGCGACGACGAGAATTTTTGACCTACTCCGCGGCGACCGCGGCCGCCCTTCCGTTCGCCTCCGCCCTTTCGCAACTCTTCGCGGACGACAAAGCCCCGAAAAAAATCCTCTACTTCTCCCGCTCCCAAGGGTTCGAACACGACCCGGTCAAGCTCGGCGCGGACGGCGAAAGCGTTTCCGACAAAGCGCTCAAACGGATCGGGAAAGAACTCGGCGTCGAAGTCGTTTGCACTAAAGACGGAACCGTTTTCGACGGCGACCTCTCGCAATACGGCGCCATTATCTTCTACACGAGCGGCGATCTCGACAAAGACGGCGGAAACGACGGCGGCAAAGCGATGACCGCGCAAGGCGTCAAAAACTTCTACGCGGCGATCCGCGGCGGCGTCGGCTTCCTCGGCTTCCACTCCTCGACCGACACTTGGCGCGGGAACACCGGCTACAAAGTCGACGCGTTCTTCGACCAACCGGAATATATCCGTCTCCAAGGCGGCGAGTTCATCATTCACGGCGAACAACAAGAAGCGACCGTCGAAGTCGTCGACGACGTTCTCCCTTGGTCGAAGGGCAAAAAATCGTTCCGCCATCACGACGAATGGTACGCGAACAAGAATTTCGCGCCGGAAATGCGCGTTTTGATGTCGCTCCAAACCGCCGGGATGAAGAACAAAGATCACAACAAGTGTTACGACCGCCCGGCGTTCCCCTGCGTTTGGGCTCGCAAAGAAGACGCCGGAACCGTTCTTTACTGCGCTTTCGGGCACAAGAACTCCTTCTGGGAAGGCGACTTCGACGCGCTGATCGGCGACCTGACCCGCGCCGCGCTCGGCGAAATCAAAATCTCGACCGAACCGAATCTCAAAACGTCTTGCCCGGGCGCCGATATGCTTCAAAACGAGTGGAACGGTCGCGGCAACGGCGAAACTTATTGAAAAACGAACCGATAAATCGTTTTTTCTCGACGGCGGAACGCGGTTCCGCTTGCCTCGCGCCTCGCTTCGCCGTCGATTTTGTCATTATTAATTAATAAGGACGCCGACGCGGTTCCCTCGAACGCCGATTCCTTCGATTTTCGTTAAAATCGGCGCTTTCGTTCGCCAACCGCGTCGACGACGCCGGTTTTATGCGCTCGAACGCCGACTCCCCCGCCGTCGAATATTTCAACACCGCCGACTTTTTGCGCCGTTTCGCCGCCTCCATGCCGGACGCGATCGCCGTCGCGCAGCCCCTTTACGAAGGCCGAAGCAAGCGACCGCTCCGCGACCCGGCGGGCAAACGCGTTTACTCGACGTTGACTTTCGCCGAACTCGACCAAGACTCCGACCGAATCGCCGCCGCGCTCCAACGTTCCGGCGTCAAACCGGGCGACCGGCTCGCGCTGATGGTTCGGCAGGGCGTCGACTTCGTTTCGCTCGTTTTCGCGTTGTACAAAAGCGGCGCCGTTCTCGTTCTGATCGACCCCGGAATGGGAATCAAGCGAATGCTCGCCTGCCTGCGCGACGCCGAACTCGACGGTTTTATCGCGATTCCGCAAGTACAAGCGGCGCGCGTTTGCCTCCGCCGACGTTTCCCGAAAGCGAAAAAGAACCTAACCGTCGGTCGCCGTTGGTTTTGGCGCGGGCTTTCGCTCGACAAAATCCGTCGCGAGCCGTTCGTTCGCGCCGCCGACCCGAAACGCCGACTCGACGACGCGGCGGCGATCATCTTCACCAGCGGAAGCACCGGCGTCGCCAAGGGCGTCCTTTACACGCACCGTATGTTCAAAACGCAGGTCGAGGAAATCTCGAAGCGACTCGACGCGCGCCCCGGCGGCGTCGACTTGGTCGGCTTCCCCTTCTTCGGCCTCTTCGACGCCGGAATGGGCGCGACGGCGGTTATTCCCGACATGGACTCGACCCGCCCGGCGTCGGTCGACCCGCGTCTTTTCCTCGAAGCGGCGGACGATTGGCAAATCACCCAAGCGTTCGGTTCCCCCGCCCTTTGGAACCGCGTCGTCGACTTTTGCCTCCAAGAAAAGCGGACGATTCCGACGCTCAAACGCGCCGCGATCGCCGGAGCGCCGGTTTCGTTCAAGCTCCTTGAAAAATTCCGCCGCGTTTTGCCGCCGGACGCGAACATTTTCACCCCTTACGGCGCGACCGAGTCGCTCCCGCTGGCGATGATCGAGTCGCGCGAAGTTCTCGAAGAGACGTCGGCGAAGACGCGGCGCGGCGCCGGGATTTGCGTCGGGCGCTTCTTCGACACGATCGAGCGGCGCGTTATTCCCGTTACCGACGCCCCGATTCCGCGTTTGGAAGGCGTCGAAACGCTCGGACGCGGCGAAATCGGCGAACTTCTCGTCTCCGGCCCGCAAGTTTCGCCGCGTTACGTTACCCGCGTCGAAGCGAACGAGCTGGCCCTTGTTTTCGACAAAGACGGCAAACTATGGCGCCGCGTCGGCGACGTCGGCTACATCGACGATCAAGACCGCTTTTGGTTCTGCGGGCGCAAGTCGCACCGCGTCGAAACCGCCGCCGGGCCGATGTTTACGATTCCTTGCGAAGCGATTTCGAACGAGTCGCCGAAGATTTACCGCTCGGCGTTGGTCGGCGTTCCGCTCCCCGCCGATTACGTCGAACCGGCGCAAATTTCCGAGCGCGCGGCGGCGAATCGCGACCTTTGGCGCGAGCCGGCGATGGTCGTCGAGCCGTTCCCGAACGCCCGCCCGGAGAACGAAGTCGAGGAAGAGCGACTTTGCGCCGAAATTTTGGAGCTGTTGTCCGCGAACGCGACGACGGCGGCGATTCGACGCGTTTTAATTTGCCCGGCGCTCCCGGTCGACGTCCGGCACAACGCGAAAATCAACCGCGAAGACCTCGCCGTCTGGGCCGCCGAACGGCTGACCAACCGCTAAACCGCCGTCAAAACCGGAGCGACCGGAAAAGACGACGCCGCGAACGCCCTCAACGGCGTTCTTATCAAACGACAAAACGACGCGCCGCTTCAACGGAAAAACGCCGTTAAAACCGACGCGACCGGAAAAGTCGGCCTCCGTCCAACGCAAAATAGCCGTCAAAACCGGAGCGACCGGAAAAGTTAAGGTTCGCCCGGCGCAAAAGAGTCGCTAAAACCGGAGCGACCGAAAAAGTCGACGTCGACTCAACGGCAAACCGCCGTTAAAACCAACGCGACCGACAAAGTCTAACGTCGCCGAGACCGCTTGTCGCCCCGCCCCCGCCAACGTCTTTCGTCGGCGTTAATCTCAACCCAATCGGTCGGAAATTCTTCAACCAAAAAGCGCGAACGACGCCGACGCCGTTCGCGCTTTTTTCGGCGTTAAAACCGACAAACTTCGCCGATTCTAACGCCCGCTCCATCGTTTTTAACGCCTTAACCGCGTTTCAAACTCGCCGTCAACCGCCGACGACCGAATCCGGGTCGTTCGCGTCGTCGTTCTGCTCAACCGCCGCCGGCGTCAACCGCTCCGCGATCGATTGCGAACGCTCGACCAACGCCTTAATTTCCCGCGACGCGACCGCCGCCGAGCGAATCGTTCCCGGCCCGCCGACGCACCCGCCTTCGCAAGCCATCGCCTCGACGAGATTTCCCGGGCAAACGCCGGTTGCGAACGTCCGCAATTTCCGAATCCCGACGGAGTCGAACCCGGCGACGCAAATCTTTTGAACGGTAATTTTATCGGCGTCCGCGACGCCCGTTTGCAACGCGTCGACCGCGGTTTCGACCGCCGTCGCGACGCCCCCCGGAACCGCGAATCCGCGTCCTTCCGCGCTCGCCGGAGCCGAAATTTGACGCGGCTCGACCGCCGAAACGTCGATTTTCGCCGCGACGAACGCCGCGTCCAACTCCTCGAACGTCAAGACGTAATCGAGCAGCGCGTCCCGGGACGCTTCGACGCGCTTGGCGACGCAGGGCCCGATGAAAACAGTAACGCAATTCGGATCGCGCCCCTTCGCGATTTCCGCCGTCAGCCGCGCCGGAGTCGCGGTTTCCGAAACGAACGGCGTCAATTCCGGCGCGTGTTTCGCCGCGACGTCGACGTAAGCCGGGCAGCACGACGTCGTCATAAAGCGTTCGCCGCGTTTCATCCGTTCGATAAATTCCTCCGCTTCGAGAACGGTCGTTCGGTCGGCGCCCGCCGCGACGCCGATCGCGTCGTCGAACCCGAGTTTCAAGAGCGCGGCCGTTATCTGTTCGAGCGTTCCGGAGAACTGCCCGACCAACGCCGGCGCGAAGAGCGCGACAAGTCGCCGAACTTGCGGTTTGTCGCCGTTTTGTCCTTCGCCGCCCTCTTCGCCGTTTTGTCCGTTTTGCCCTTCTTGACAGTTTCCGACCTTCGCCTCGATCCGACGGCGGCGCGCTTCGCCTAAAAGTTGCGCGACGTCGACGATTTGACTCCGATCCATCACCGCCCCGAACGGGCAGGCGCGAGCGCAACGTCCGCAAGAAACGCACCTCGCCAGGTCGATTTCGGCGCGTCCGTCCGGCCCTTTATGAATCGCGGCGACCGGGCAGGCCTCTTCGCAAGGAACGCGGACTTTAACGATCGCGCGGTACGGGCAAACCGCCGCGCAACGTCCGCAGCCCTTGCACTTCGACGGGTCGACGACCGATTTGCCGTCGACGACCGAAATCGCGCCGAAATTGCAATTGACGAGACAGGGTCGCGTCAAGCAGCCTTGACAAACGTTCGTCGAGCGGTACCGCCCTTCGACGCAACCTCGGCAAGCGACGTCGGCGACGGTCAGCGTCGGCGGTTCCGGCTCGGTTCGTTCGAGCGCCCGTTTCGCGTATTCGGAGAGCGGACGGAACTCGTCGTCGTCCTCGACGGCGAACCCGAGCGCGCTCAAGCACCGCAACCGCAGAATCGCCCGTTCTTTATAAATACAGCAACGATAAGGCGCTTCGGAGCCTTTCGGGCGCATTTCGAACGGCGTTCGATCGATCGTTTCGACCAAGTCGCCGCGCCAAACCGCTTGAATCAGCCGCGTCGCGATCTCTCGACGCAGGTATTGCGCCGCGTCGCGCCGGTCGTTGGCGCCGCTCGGAGGCGCGACGCGCTTAACGATTTTTTGAGTTTCGCTGTTATCGCCGGCTCCGCCCGCCGCGCCGTTGTTCCCAAGATTCGACTCCATCGCCGCCCTTCCTTTTTAGCCGTTCGGTAAAATCGTTAAAATCGTTTGTTGCATTCGCTAAAAATTTATCGAGTTTATCGCGAAAAAAGACGTCGCCACCTCGTTTCGGAAACGCCGTCGACTCGAATTTAACACGCGTTCCGATTTTGTCAAGCGGCGCCGCCGCGTCGCTCGCGCTCTTTCCGAGTTTCGCCGCGTCCGCTCGCCACAATTTAGGTCCCGACCGCCGCTTGAACGCTCGAACGGCGATTTTTCCACTCCCTCCGAGCCGCCGCCCGCCTCGCGCTTCTTTTTGCAACGTTTAACAACAGCCGACGCGTTAATCGACAATCGCGACAACCGCGCCGACCGGCAACAGAACGTTCAACTGCGCGATTTCGCGATTGCTAAACACAAACCCGCCGTTTTCCGGAATCGTTTGCCCGACGAGTTCCGGCCGATTTGTTCCCTGCAACCCGACGCCGCCGTCGAGCGCGATCCAAACGGAGCCGAGCGGATTCTCCGGCGAGCCCCCCGGAATCGAAATCGTTTGCCCGTTCGCGTCGACCGCGTCGCAATTCGGGTTCGCCAACTTCTCGACGACGCGGAAATCGCCGCGCAAATTCGCCGAACTTTCCGGAACGCCCAACGCGAACCGACCGGCGTAAAGTCCGTTAAACCGGAGCGTCAACTCTTTTTTCGCGATTGAAATTTCCGCCGAAACAGGCCCGCGAACCGTTTTCAAAATCGTTCCGATCGGAAGCGGCGCGTCGACCGCCGTCTTTAACCCGTTGATTTCTGCGAGCGTTTCCGGCGTCGTTCCCAACCGCTCGGCGATCGACGCGAGCGATTCGCCGACCGTCGACTGCCAACGCGGTTCCAAAATCGCTTGCGCCGGATTATAAAAAACGTCGAACGCCAACCGGTCGAGCGCCGCGTCGAGCGCTTGCGAATCCGCGACGGGCAACCGCGCCCCGCGCTCGTTTCGAATTCGATTTAACGTTTCAAAAACAGTTTTAATTTCTTCCGGAGTCGTCGCGGTCGAAGCGGCGGTCAACGCGGCGCGCAATTCTGCGGCTTCGTCGACCGGCGGCGCGTTCGCGACGTTCGCTTCGGCGTTCAAACCGTCGGCAAGCGCCGCGTCCGCTTGCTCCAAGAGTCCGGACGGCGCGTTAAAATCGGCGGCGCCGTCAAAACCGTTCCCGCTCCCGTTCGCCGCGTCGACGTCCGGCGCGGCGTCCGCGTTTCCTCCCGACTCCGCGCCGCCGTCGCTCAAAACGCCGCCCGCGACGCTCGCCTCGTCGCCGGCGTCGGACGCGCTCAAATTCCCAACGTCGGGAAAAGCCGTTTCGTTTTCGCCGTTCGCGACGCCGATTTCGACGCCGCCCGCGTTCGCCGGAGCGTCAAATTCGTCGACAAAAGGCGGAATCGCGTCGCCTCCCCAAGTTTCGCCGCCGTCCGCGTTTGTCGGCGACGCGACGACGTTTGTTTCGCTTCCCCAAGGCGCGGCGTCCGAAATCGTCAAATCGCTCGCGAGATTAGTCGTTTTCCCCGTCGGAGCGACGTTCGCAACCTCGGGAAACGCGGAAGTTTCCGCTCCGGAACGCCGTTCCGACGCCCCCTCTTCCGCCGTCGTCTTCGGCGCGACATTTTGTCTCCGCTCGTCGGCCCCAACCGTTCGCTCCACTTCCCGAACGCGGCGCCAACGTTCGCCGATCCGCGCCCGATCCAACCCTTGCCAATCGTCTTCCCGCCAAACGTCCGCCTTGCCGGTTTCGTCGCTTCTACCAATTCCACCGTTTTTACCGATTTTATCGCCGGCCGCTAATTTCCCCTCCTCCGCGTCGGAATCGGCGCGATATCGGGACGGCGCGACGCCAAACTCCGCCAACTTAGCGCGAACCGGCCGCAACGCCGACGGAAAAGACTCCCAAGCGCCGTCGGGCACAAAAGTCAAGCTCGCCGTCGTCGCCAACGACAACGCCGCGAACCAAAACGCTCCTTCCAAGAGTTTTCCCAACGCCGACATATTTCCTCCCGACGCAAACCGCCGAAACGTTCGTTACGTCTGTTATTTTCCTTATAATCTCGCCAAACCCCGCCGCTACAATCGGCAGAACCGGCAAAATCCTCCAATTATTTCCGCCGCGACGCCGTTTCCCAACGTCGCCAACGGTCGCTCGTCTCGCTTCGTCTTTCCCGCGCCGACATTCGTCCTTTTCACAGGATACCTAATTTTCCGCAAAAAGAACAGAGCAAAATCTATCCAACCTTCCGTTTCTTCTCAATTTTATCCTTAATTCTCCCTTTTTTCTCCCGTATTCCTCTTATTTCCCGCTAATTTCCCTTGCGTCTTGCCGCCTCGTTCGAAATTTTCTCCCGATTCTAAATTTGCTCATTTTTCAAATTTTCAAAGAGTCTCTTCGTTCCCCCGGCTAGCGCCCGCTTGCTTATTCACCGGCGTTTTCCCTTATATCTCGAAGCGCCCCTTGACGCGGCGCCGTTTCGCGCTAAAATATTTTCGTTTCGACGCAAGTCGACTCGCGTTCCCTATTTCCGTTCTTTCCAATTCGCCGCGATCCTTCAAAGCGACGCGACGCGTTCCGTCCTCTTTTTTTTCTCGTCGCGTTTCCCCGTCAAACGCTCGCCCCTTTCGCCCTTTCCCCCTCGTTCAAAGGAATCCCAATGTCGTCTTCGCCCGCTTCGTCTTCCGACGAACGTTACTTGATCGAAGGCCCGCTCGCTCGCGGACTTTGGCGTTTCGCTTTTCCGTTTATGCTCGCTTTTCTTTTACAGGCGTTATACGGCGCGGTCGACCTCTTCGTCGTCGGCTTAAGCGGCGACGCGGCGGCTGTTTCGGCGGTCTCGATCGGAGCGCAAATGCTGCACGCGCTAATCGGAGTCGTCGTCGGCTTCTCGATCGGCGGCGTCGTTTATATCGGTTATAACGTCGGCGCTCAAAACAACGACGGCGTTTCGCGAGCGATCGGCGCGACTTCGACGCTTTTCGGCGTCGCGGCGCTAATTTTGACGCCGTTAATCGTTTTTGGAACCAATTTTCTCGTCGACGCGATGCGAACGCCTCCGGAAGCGGTCGATTTTGCGCGTCAATATTTCTTCGTTTGCGCTTGCGGTTTTCCGTTCGTCGTCGGCTGCAACGTCGTCGCGGCGATTTACCGCGGTCTCGGCGACTCGCGAACGCCCGTTTACTTCGTCGCGGTCGCTTGCGTTTTCAACATTGTCGCCGACTTAATTCTCGTTCTTGTCTTTGATCTCGGGCCGTTCGGCGCGGCGGTCGCGACGGTCGGCGCGCAGGCGATCAGTTTCTTTTACGCGGTTTGGCTCCTCAAAAACGGGCGTTTTTCCTTCAAATTGCGATTTTCCGACTTTTTCCCGAAATTCGACGCGATTTGCCGAATCGTTAAAGTCGGCTCGCCCCTTGCGCTCCAAGACGCGCTCGTCAACGTTTCGTTCCTTATAATCCTCGCGATCGTCAACGAAATGGGCGTCGCGGCGTCGGCGGGTCTCGGGGTCGCGGAGCGGGCGATCGGCTTCCTAATGCTCCCCGCCGCGTCATTTGCGACGGCGGTCGCGACGGCGACGGCGCAAAACCTCGGCGCCGCCCTTCCGAAGCGCGCCCTTTCAAGTTTCCTTTACGGAACGGCGTTTTCATTGGCGTTCGGGCTGATTTTTTGGACGATTTGTCAAATTTGCCCGGAAACGGTCGCCCGAATCTTCGCCGACGACGCCGAAATCGCCCGGCAAGGAGCCCTTTACCTCCGCTCCTTCGCGCTCGACTATATTTGCGTCGCTTTCGTCTTTAATTTCAACGGTTACTTCTGCGGTTGCGGCAAGACGCTCGTCGCGTTGGCGCACGGTTCGCTCGCGACGCTCGCCGCCAGAATCCCCCTATCTTACCTATTCAGCCGACCGGAAGACGCGACGCTTTACGAAGTCGGCTTCGCGGCGCCCCTCGCGTCGGTCGTTTCGATCGTCGTTTGCGTCGGCTATTTCGCTTGGTTGCGCCGCGCCGCCCGCCTCGAACGAGCCGCAACGTCTCCACCAAAAGCCCTCCGCCCCGAAAAAGAAAAATCGCCGACCGAAACGCCGCTCGCCGACGCGTCTTAACACTTTTCGACAACGCGTTTTAACCGCCGAAACCTCGCCGCCTTTGATTCCTCCGAAACAAGCGCCGACAACCTATTTTTAAAACAAAAACATAAAATTCAAAAGAATCGTCGCCGCCCTTTCAAAAACAGCGACGCGGCAAGCTTTACGTCGACGGCGCGTTCAAAACGGCGACTTGACCAAATCCGCTTCAGTCGCCTCGACGAAGCGAATCAAATCGCTTGGCGCGATCCGCAACATCGTCCCTCGAACGCCCGCGTTAATCAAAATCTCGTCGAACAGCGTCGCCGTTTCGTCGATCAGCGTCGGGAATTTCTTCTTCATCCCAACCGGCGAACACCCGCCGCGAATATACCCGGTCAAATCTTTAAGGTCTTTCATCGGAATCAAGTCGACTTTTTTATCGCCGAACGCTTTCGCGACTTTTTTCAAGTCGAGTTCGTCGGCGACCGGCAGGCAGCAAACAAAGAAGCCTTTCTTTTCCCCTTTCATTACAAGGGTTTTGAACATCGACTCCGGCGCCGCCCCCATCTGTTCCGCGATATGCCCGCCGGACAAATCGCTCTCGTCAACCTCGTATTCGACCGTTTCGAACGGAATCCCCGCGCTCTCTAAAAGTCGAATCGCGTTCGTTTTCGCTTGCGTTGCCATCGCCGTTTCCTTCCCTTCTTTCCCTCTAAAACCGTCGCCGCACGCCGCCGTTCCCCGACGCTTTCTCGCAGCAGCCGTTCCGAAACGTTGACGCAACGTTTTTCAAACAATCAAAAAGCGTTTTTATCGTCCGGTCGAAACTTTCCTCGACGCCGACGCGCGCCGATTCGTTTTTCGAACGATTTCGATTAAATCAAAGGTTCCGATTTTAACGTCTAAATCGCCGTCCGTCGAAACCGCCGTTCATTGTACGCCCTCGGCGCGCCGACGTCAAGCCGCCCGCCCTCCTTGCGAAAACGAAAAAATCGGTTATATTATAAGGAAGTTTTTGCCGGTCGCGGTCGACGCTTCTTCGCGTTCCCGTCTCGACGCCGCAAAAACGCCGCAAACCTCCCATTTTAACGCAAAACGGCGAAATCGTCCGCCTCGCGCGCCCCTTGTTCGTCGTCCCAATAAGGAATTGAGAGAAATGACGCCCCTCGTCGACCTCCCGCCGATCTCGGAAACGACTCCGATCACCGAAATTTTAGCGCGCAACGCCCAACTTTACGGTTCCGACGTTTGCCTCGTCGAAATTAATCCGGAAGTCGACGAAGCGCGCCGAATCACTTGGAAAGATTTCGACCTCGTTCAACCGTCGGCGACGCCCGACCCGACCGAGCAACGCCGTTCGACGACTTGGAAAAAATTCGACGATTTGGCCAACCGCTTCGCGAACCTCCTTCTCAGCCGCGGCTTGAAAAAAGGAGACAAAGTCGCGATCCTCCTGATGAACTGCCTCGAATGGCTCCCGGTTTACTTCGGCGCGTTGAAAGCGGGCGCGATCGCCGTCCCGATGAATTTCCGTTACGCGGCGGACGAAATCAAATATTGCCTCGAACTGGCCGAAGTCGACTATTTGGTTTTCGGGCCGGAGTTCATCGGTCGCGTCGAAACGATTTGCGACCAAATCCCGCGCGTTCGCGGCCTTTTCTACCTCGGCGGGAACGCGCCGACCTTCGCCGAGTCGCTACACACGCTGACGTCGTACTGCTCGACCGACGCGCCGGAAATCAAGCTGACCGCCGAAGACGACGCGGCGATTTACTTCTCGTCCGGGACGACCGGCTTCCCGAAAGCGATTCTGCACAAGCATTTAAGCCTCACTTCGTCCTGCTTCGTCGAGCAAAACCACCACGGCCAAACGCGACAAGACGTTTTCCTCTGCATTCCGCCCCTTTATCACACCGGCGCGAAAATGCACTGGTTCGGCAGCTTCCTCGTCGGCGGGAAAGCGGTTCTTTTGCGCGGCGTCAAACCGCAAACGATCCTTCACGCGGTCTCCGAGGAGCGTTGCACCATCGTTTGGCTTCTCGTTCCTTGGGCGCAAGACCTCCTCGACGCGCTCGACTCGAAGGAACTCGACGTCGACGATTACGTCTTGTCGCAATGGCGACTGATGCACATCGGCGCGCAACCGGTTCCGCCGAGCCTCATCCGCCGTTGGCGCGAGCGTTTCCCGAACCATCAATACGACACCAATTACGGCCTTAGCGAGTCGATCGGCCCCGGTTGCGTTCACTTGGGCGTCGAAAATATCGATAAAGTCGGCGCCATCGGCAAACCCGGTTATGGTTGGGAGGCCGCCATCGTCGACGAAGCGAAAAATCCGGTTCCGCAAGGCGAAGTCGGCGAATTGGCCGTCCGCGGCCCCGGCGTCATGACGGAATATTACCGCGACCCGGAAGCGACCGCCGCGACGCTCGCGAACGGCTGGCTTTACACCGGCGATATGGCGCGCGAGGACGAAGACGGCTTTATTTACCTCGTCGACCGCAAAAAAGACGTCGTCATCAGCGGCGGCGAAAACATCTATCCTGTCCAAATTGAAGACTTTATGCGCCGACACGACGACATTAAAGACGTCGCGGTCATCGGCCTTCCGGACGCTCGTCTCGGCGAAATTACGGCGGCTATCGTCGAGTTGAAGCCGGGTCGAACGACGACGGAAGACGACCTGAACGCGTTCTGCGCCGCGTTGCCGCGTTACAAACGTCCGCGCCGCATCATTTTCGCCGAAGTGCCGCGCAACCCGACCGGCAAAATTGAGAAGCCGAAACTTCGCGAAAAATACTGCGGCAAGAGCCTCGTCGCGACGCAAATCGAACGCTAAACCGCGTTTTTCCGCAACTTGACGCCGTTTCCTTAAAGTCGGCGCGTCCGATTTCCCCGCGACGCGCCGCCTTTTTCTTTTCTCTTCCTTTCCTTTTCTCGCCTATTCCTTCCTTCTTAAACGCCGCGCCGTCTCGTTTTGCGCCGCCCAACGCAACAAAATATCGCCGCGCCGAAAAAAAATTTTTCGCCCGACGCTTGATTTCGCTTCCGTTATCGAATATAATCGCAAGCGAAACGACAAGCGGTCGCATATCGCGCCGCCGTCGCCAGTTCTTAACAACCGTACGCAACAGGAGACGCCCAATGTCGCACCCCTCGCAAAAACCGTCGTTAAAGAAGATAACGCTTTACGCCGTTTTGTCCGCCGTTCTGCTAATTGGCGGCGCGTTCGTCGCCGTCGTCTCGTCTTTTCGCAACAACGTTCCGCCGACAATTTCGCCCGAAACGACCGTCCTAACCGAACCGCCAACGCCGGACGGGAAATCGGTCGATTATCGCGCGCTTTTCCTCCAAGAGCAAGACGAAACGCTCGGCGACCCGACGCAAAACGGCTTCCGCGACGTTCTTAACGCGTTCGGGCCGCTTGCTTTAGAAGCCGGAATCGCGAAACCGACGCCAACTTGGGCCGATTTTTTAAGGAAGCAAAGCGCGCGTCAAAAAGCCGAATACGCGTTCCACTGCGAAAAATTCGGGCTCGACCCGACCGCCGAGCCCGCGTTTTGGAGTCGACCGGAACTCCTCGACGTCTTTCGACTTAGCGTCGACGCCGACGCCGAGTCGCCGCTCGCGTTCTTGACGGAAGAAACTTGGACGCCGGAGGAACTCCCGCTCGTCGACGCTTGGATTCGCCAAAACGCCAACCTTTTCGCGACGCTAGAAACCGCGATTAACAAGGAAACGTTCGCCCCTTACCTCTTCCCGCAAGACGAATTGTTCGGTATGTTCGGCAAAAACAATTTCGCGTTTAAGTTCTGCAATAATCTCGCCTTAGCGTTAAAGACCCGGGCGCTTTACCGCGTCGCGACGGACGACGTCGACGGCGCGCTCGACGATTTGCGCCTTATTTTGCGTCTCGGGCGTTCGCTCTTAAACGTCGAAACGAACGCGTTTAACGAAAATTTCGCCGC